>CAMFLN010000181.1 GCA_945957305.1 uncultured Planctomycetaceae bacterium
TAGACTACCGGAATTCGGAGAACGATTAGGCCGCACTGCCGACCATCGGCAGGTAATCTAAGATGTGATTTCGGCAAGATTTAAAACTAGTGGAGCGGAAGGGAGTCGAACCCTCGACCTCTGCATTGCGAACGCAGCGCTCTCCCAACTGAGCTACCGCCCCGGAGATGCTGGCCTGCCCCGGTCGGACTGGGCCAGAATAAGTGCGTGAATTCTAGGTTCCGTTCTGCACGTTGTCAAAAGCCCGGCGCCTGCGGCACACAATGCATAACTGGCTCGACGGTCCCATTCGAAATCGCAGCAGAGTGGGCGACCACAGATCAACGTCTGGCGCACGAACGGCGCTCCCTCTATGCAGCCAGGCAAGCCTGACCGCCGCTTAGAGAAGGCTCGCTGCGATCGCAGCGATGAGGGCAGCTGCAGTCGTGGCGTAATCGTGCCACGTTAAGTGCTACCAGGCTTCGTAGCACCAGGCGCTGCGAAACGCGACGTTCACTCGGATTTGCGCACGCCCGCGGCATCGATCTCGCCGATTCCGGTCGCATTCTCGACATGCGAGGAATCTTCTGTGTCGGGCCCGGACAGCAGGTCGGCCAGGCATACGTGACTCAGCTCATTGCGCTGCGCCATTGTGACGTCGTTCAACGCCTTCTGCAGCTTGACGATCGTGTATTCGGACAACGAACCGCTGGATGGAACGCTGGCGACCAGCGGCCCTTCGATTGCTTCGAAGAGGTCGAGCAGTGAGATGTCCTCCGGACGCCGGCGCAACATATAGCCCCCGACTACGCCGCGCGTCGAGCTTAAAATGCCATGGGTGACCAAATTTGCAGCAAAAAGCGTTCAGGCATCGAGCTCGAGGCTGCCAACTGGCTGCAAGGAACCGGAGCCCCCGATTTGGATTGGGCAAGCTGCAACGTCGCCTGGATCGCGTACTCGACCGTCCGCGAGAGCTTCATGATCTGACCCTTGTCACTATGTTCTGCCCGAATCGCAAACGAGACTTGCCTGACGCCCTGGTAGAAACGTTGCCCCTCTGAGCGACAAAGTAAGTAACCTTAACCACTTTCCTCAGCTGCTAACTTATTTTCAATACCTTCATACCGGCAAGAAAGTCTCAAAATCAATCTCTTTTCGCACCGAATTTCTGGTTTTTGGGCTGCCGAGGGCTTCTGCGGGGCGTCGATGTTGCCGCAGACGATCAGTTGTTTCCCGCTGAATTTACTGCTCCCGGCTGCTTCTCTTCATGCTTGATGACTCGCGGTTCGGGCGTGGCCTTGCTCAGGCACCGAATGGGTGAGGGCATGCAAAACCAGCAATGCTCCTCCGGTCACTAGCAAGCTGTCCGCGATATTAAAGTTGGGCCACGTCCAGGGGGGCCATTGAAACAAAATCCAATCCCGCACGGCATGGAAGCGCTGGCCGGGAGCATCGGGCACGGCCCACATGCCCAGCCGATCGTGCAAGTTGCCGAGGACCCCGCCCATGACCACTCCCAAGGAGACGGTCAATAACCAGTCGCGGGCCGCGCCGGCGATGAAGAGCCAGTAGCCAATCGCCACGATCGCCAAGAACGAAGCCGTGGCGAAGAGCCACACGTTGCCTTGGCCAATGCCAAAGAGGGCGCCTTGATTTGTGCTGGTCTGCAGGCCGAAGTACGGCTCCCAGATCCACCAGACGTTGAATTCATCGAAGCGAGGCATGCCAAGCCAGGCGAAGACCCAATGCTTGGTGGCCAGGTCGATCGCGCAGCCGATTGCGGCTAACGCGCAAAAAACCGCGTGCCGAGAGTAAGGGACCGCCTTCATGATCGGCTGCTCGCAGGCGGGGATAAAGCCGCGAAAAAGCGCTCAAAAAAATGAAATGCCTCAGGCAGACCTTAGGCTTTTTCCAGGGTCCGCGTCAATACCGGCGTCACCATTAGGAGGGGGAGTCGCCATTCGGACTGACAGGCGGCAATCGCCGGGCACATGCCATCGGTTTGGGGGCCGAGCCTGGCCGCGACGCGCCCACATCGCGCCGGCTAACAGCTGCTTCCGAGGCCGCCGCAGGCGGCCGTCCGCACGTGGCGCCGAGACCGGCGATTTTCGCCACTCGTAGCGCCGTTGGGAGTTCCCCACCGCTGAGCACGGCAGCACAGGCCACGACAGCGCTGGCCACGACTGCGCTGGCTTACGTGCGCCGGTGACGGTCGCAAGCAACTTAGCGGCGTTCCAACTGAGCGGCGCACTTAACGCACAGAGGAGCGTACGGGATGGCGTTCAATCGAGCCTTCGGAATCTTGACGCCACATTCCTCGCACTGGCCATACGTACCGTCCTCGATACGTTCCAGGGCGGACTCAATCGACAGCAGCGTGTCTTCTTCGTTTTCCATCAGCGAGAGGGTGAACTCTTGCTCGAAGTTGTCGCTGCCCAGATCGGCCATGTGGATCGGCATGCTCGACTGTTCACCGGCCCCTTCAGGGCGGTTTTTCTTCAGCGCCGCGTTGGCCAACTGATTGACGTCGCCCCGCAAGCGTGACCGCAACGCCAGCAGGCGTTCCTTGTAGACTTTCGACTCGGCCTTCTTCATCTGCTGCAATCTCCGGCAGACCTCGCACAGTAGACCCGGTGTCGGGCATCTATAGACTTACCATTGTATGAAGGCCCAAATCGACTGTCAAATTACTCGCCAACCAGGCAACCGGCGTGGGTCGATCGATGTTTTGGGTTGTGATTTCCGGTTGTGGCACTCGACCACATGCACGGCGATCCTATGATTTGTTGCCAGGCATTGGGCGGCACAGATAACGATCCGGCGCTGCCGCATGGCGGATCACTCGTGGGGACATGGGGTAACGCTGGCGGTGATTCACTTTCGCTTGGCCGTGCAACCGACCGGTGGCGCGAATGATGGAAAAACCGACCACGATTATCATGGCAGAGCCGTCGAACAGCAGTCCGCAACTTGAAGGCGAATCGCCGCTGGCGTAAACTGGTGCTTTCACGCATCCACCCGAACGCGAACTGCCGGAGGCGTCAGCAATTAGCGTGGCAGCGAAGACCGATCTCGCGTTCCAGAAGTGCATTTCGCCGCGCTGCGGGACGACCTACGCAATCGACGAGGTCCGCGTACAGTGCGAGGCTTGCGGCGATCTACTGGACGTGGTCTACGACTGGGACCGCCTCCGCCCCCCTACGTCCCTAATGTACTTCGAGGAGAAGTGGACGCGTCGCCATGATCCGTTGTGTTTCAGCGGGGTCTGGCGATTTCACGAATTGCTCCCCTTTGCCCCGCAATCGCAGATCGTCACGATCGGCGAGGGACAAACGCTGCTGCAATCCGCTCCTGCGGTCGCACAGTTCGTCGGCATCCAGTCCGATCGGCTGTTCCTCGAATACGAGGGCATGAACCCCTCGGGTAGTTTCAAAGACAACGGCATGTCGGCGGCTTTTACGCATGCCCGAACGATTGGCGCCAGTCGGGCCGCCTGCGCTTCAACCGGCAATACCAGCGCGTCGCTGGCCGCCTATTGCTCGGTCACACGGCTCATGAAGGCCGTGATCTTTATCGGCACCGGCAAGATTTCCTACGGCAAGCTGTCGCAGGCCCTCGATTACGGCGCGCTGACGGTGCAGATCGCGGGGGACTTCGACGATGCCATGGCACGCGTTAAAGAAGCCTCGCGCGAGCTGGGGATTTATCTGGTCAACAGCGTCAATCCCTTCCGGCTGGAAGGGCAGAAAACGATCATGTACCGCGTGCTGGAGGGACTCCGCTGGCAGGTGCCGGATTGGATCGTCGTTCCCGGCGGAAACTTGGGAAATTCGAGCGCGTTTGGAAAAGCCTTCTCCGAGCTGTACGAGCTGGGCTTGATCGATCGCATCCCACGCCTGGCGGTCATCAATGCCGCGGGAGCTAACACGCTGTATGAACTCTACGACCGACGCGGGCTGCGTTGGAATCAGGGAGCGCCGAACCTGGACATTGTGTCGAGCTACTACGCCGAACTGGATCAGGCCCGCCGTCGCGCGTCGACGATCGCCAGCGCGATCGAAATCAATCGGCCTGTGAACCTCAACAAGTGCTTGCGCGCCTTGGAAGCCTGCGATGGCGTGGTACGCGAAGTGACCGACCAGGAAATCATGGACGCCAAGGCGCAGGTCGGCGCGGGGGGCCTGGGATGTGAGCCGGCCAGCGCCGCGAGCGTTGCGGGAGCCCGGCTGTTGCGGCATGAAGGGGTCATCGGCGCGAACGAACGCGTGGTGTGCATCCTCACAGGGCACCAGCTCAAGGATCCCACGGCCACCGTGGCCTACCACACGACCGATCAGGACAAGTTCAACGAAGTGCTGGGAAGCCGTGGCGTGCAGCGCGCGGCCTACGCCAATCGCGCCGTCGCCGTCCCCAATGACTTCGACGAAATCGTCAAGGCGATTCAGCTATACAGTTAGCCGTCGCGCGACACGCGAGGCCGGACGCTTGTCCCGGCCATGGTTCGCTGCTCGACGGAATCACGCACCCAAAAGAAACGGATTGCCGATCGTATGCCTCCTATTCGAGTTGCCATTCACGGTGCCGCGGGACGCATGGGGCAACGGCTGATTGCCCTGGGCACGGCGAACAAGGAATTGAACATCGTCGCCGCGATCGATCGCGCGGCACATCCGCAACTTGGACAGGATGCCGGCTTGCTCGCCGGTGTCGGGCCGATCGGTGTACCGCTGACAAGTTCGCTGCCGACGGGCGTGGACGTGGTCATCGATTTCTCTGGTCCTGCCGGCACGATGTCGATTCTTAAGGCCTGCCTGGCGAACAAGGTTCCGCTCGTCGTGGCCACAACCGGGCTCGAGCCGGAGCAACTGGCCGAAGTGCGCGCCGCGGCAACCTACATTCCGGTTTTGTGGTCGCCAAGCATGAGCCTGGCCGTGAACCTGGCCATGAAGCTCTCCGGCATCGCGGCCGCGGCGCTCAAGGATCATCCATCCGGAGCCGACGTAGAAATCATCGAGCGGCACCATCGCTACAAAGAAGATTCCCCCAGCGGGACCGCACTCAAATTCGGCGAAATCATCGCTGCCGAAATGGGACAGAAGCAGGCGCAGCATGGCCGGCATGGGCGCCCCGGCGCTCGGCCGCACGGAGAAATCGGTTATCATGCCGTCCGCACAGGCGACGATCCCGGCGCCCACACGATCATCTTCGGGCTTCTCGGCGAAACGTTGGAAATCGCGGTCCGTGCGACCAATCGCGACTGCTATGCCCACGGCGCACTTTCGGCCGCAAAATTTCTGGCCGATAAACCCGCGAGTTTGTACGGCATTGGGGATGTGCTGGGCTTGTAGCTTATTCATCTCGTCGGTGGCACACTGCCGCCAGAGTCGACGTTCGTCATTCGTCGTGAGACATTCGACATTGTTGATTTCGTGCCTACCATGGCCAAGTGCGAAGAAGGCTATCTGTGCGATGTTTGCGGCGGTGACGTCGAAGAGATCACCGATAGCGACCTTTATCTGCGCTATGTCATCGGCATGATCGACCCCGAGACGCTGCATACGACGGCGGAGCGCCATATCCGCTGCAATCCGGCACTCGCGCAATTTATCGTCGACAGCGAGTTTGCCCCGGTCACAATCGAGGGCCCGTTTGCCAAACGATCACTTGATCCCGCCTACGTGCGCGAGCGCGAACGCCTGGTCACGCGCGGCTGGCAACGCTTGCGGGAACTGCGCGGCCAAGAGGGATTGCCCATCATCGATTACCCTCTGCCCGAGGTGCGGGCCCGCAACGCCGAACGCGCCCTGTGAAGAGTGATCACTCGATCAGCGTTTCTCATCATTTATCATTCTGCATTCTTCATTCCGTTCCCCCCACCGGCCGCTGTCCCCAGGGTAGCGGCATCGTCGGACGGCGACGGTGTCGGTCGCGGCGCCGGTCGATCGGGCGACCATGGAAATAATTGACGAAGCGGGCGAGTTGCTTGACCGCTTCTTCGTACGCTTCGCGTCCCTTATCCGCTGTTGCCAGCTTCGCTTCACCGAGCACGCCTGATTCCGAGTAGCTGCTCGTCCACGAGATCAAGGTGGCAGGCCCCGCGGCGAACAGGTCGACCCAATTGAACGGGCTGTTTTCCTCGTTAAAGCTGATCGTGCCGTTATCGACCAGGTCCTTGCGGACGTTGTCGCCATCGAGATACAAGTATAGAGAAGTCTCCAACTCGCACGCGTGCGCGCAGCCGCCGGGGAATTTGCTCTGTCGCCAGCGAGGCAGAAATTCCTTGTCGACCGTTAACAGGTTCCACCACGCGGCCAGCACGCATTCCGCATCGGTTTCGAGGTTGGTTCGCCGCGCAACGAGGTCCAGATTCGGCATATTCGAGCCATGGCCGTTGAGCAGCACAATCTTCTTGAAACCGTGATAGGCCAGCGACTTCGTGATATCGAGCACGTGATGCATGAAGTGCTCGAAGTCGTTGTTGATCGTGCCTGGGAAATCCATCACGTGCCCGGTGTAGCCATAGGCCACCGTAGGCAGAACCAACACTTTGTCCGGCAC
>CAMFLN010000182.1 GCA_945957305.1 uncultured Planctomycetaceae bacterium
CTCAAATACGCGGAAGATTGGAGCTATCACGACATCGCCGGTCATCTCGGCATTAGTCATAGCGCGGTCGAAGCACGGTTGCACCGCGCGCGACTGCGTTTGCGCGAGGCTTTGACCGCGGCGAATGTGATCGAGGTTTGAATATGGCCCAGCATGACAATTTTACTGCGGACGAATTGCGACAACTTGATCGACTGGTCGACGGCGAGCTCAGCGCGAGCGAACGCCAGGAACTGCTCGCGTCGTTTGACGCCCAGCCCGAGCGGTGGCGGCGCTGCGCTCTGGCATTTCTCGAGGCTCAAAGCTGGTCGGAAGAATTCTCGCTGCTGGGACGACCCGCACCCACACCAGTTGCCAGCGCTCTCGCCGCCTCGCCTGAAAGCAGTAGCCCGGTTCTAGTCCCTTCGTCGAAGATGACCCCCTGGACGAAGTTGGCCGGATTACCACTAGCGATGGCCGCGACCTTTCTCTTGGCATTCGGCCTGGCGTGGACCATGCGTGTTCCGTCAAGTCCGCCGCAGGAGAGTGCCGCGGCGCCGGAAATGGGTGCGGTCCTGTCGGCGTTGGCCTCGGCCGATCGCAGCGTCGGTCGAGACCCTGGCCGGCAATCAGCCGGGCAGCGGCAAGATCGCTGGGGCACCGTCACGCTGGTGATGGACGACGGCCAGAACGGCGAGCGGGAAGTCGAATTACCGGTGGTCGAAGAAGACGGCAATCCAGACGCCGAGTGGCTGACAAATGATACTCCGGTGGTACCCCCTGAGTTGCGTCAGGCCTTCGAACGGATGGGGCACCACGTCGACCAGCGGCGTCAATTGGTGCCTGTTCAGCTGGACGATGGTCGCCAGCTAATCCTGCCGGTGGATGACGTGGAGTTTACGCCGGTCAGTGCCCGTTCCTATCAGTGAACAGTTCGTGAACCGTGTATCGGTGAAGCGGGGATGGCAGGAAATCAAGAACTGCCTCGCGAGCGAGGCGGCCAATCAACAGGAGGAAAGCAATGCGAAATCGAGCCTGGCAAAGAATCGCGACCCGAGCGCTGGCTGCGCTCTGCGTCGTGGGTAGCGGACAGGGAGTCTTTGGGCAGCAGATTGTCCTCTCGAACGAGAGCGAGGAAGTTCAAGCGGCCGAGCAGCAGACCCCGGCCGATAAGGGGGAAGAATACTGGCTGGGGGTGAGTTGCGCGGAATTGACCGAAGACTTGCGGGCTGATCTCGAGCTTGGCGAGGCCCGAGGCCTTGTCGTCAGAGACGTGGTGCCTGAGAGCCCTGCGGGCAAGGCGAAATTGCAGCGCGACGATGTGCTCGTCGCGGCGGGAGACGAACAACTGCGCACGCCGCGCGACCTGATGCGTGTCGTGCGAAAGGCCAAGGACAGCGAAATCAAACTGCAGGTCGTACGCGGCGGGGAACCACAGGAAATCGTCATCAGGCCGGAAAAGCGGCGCGTGAATCCGTCCGAGGTATTCGGCCACGACGCGGGTCCTTTCAACGTGCGCATCTTTCGGCCGGGTCACGTCCTGCCGCCACGACTTGCACTGCAATTGCAACCGCGCAACTTGCCTGACGACATGACCGTCACGATCAGCAAACATGGCAAAGAGCTGGCCAAGATTCGTGTCGAACAAGGGGACGAAAAGTGGGAAGTCACCGAAGACAAGCTGGATGAACTGCCTGAGAACGTGCGTCCGCACGTCGAGCCGATGCTCGGCCGTCTGGCCATTAAACTCCCTGCAACGGTCGGAGATGTCCTCACTTACACGTCGGACCCCGAACAGATCCGCGCTCGCGTCGACGAGGCACGCGAAGCCGCGCGAGCCGCGGCGCGCGACGCCGAGCGAACGGCCCGCCAAGCCGGTCGCGAGGCAGACGACGCGGCGCGACAAGCGGAGGATCAGGCGCGAGATGTCGCGCGACAAGCCCGGCAAAAGGCCATTGAAGTGCGCCGGCAAGCCGAGAAGTCGGCCCGCGATGCGGCCGACGAAGCGATTGACCGCGGCCGGGTATGGGTCGACAAACAGCTGGACGAAAAGTTCGACATGCTCGAACAGCGCATCGACGAGCTGCGCAGTATGCTCGATTCGCTCCGCTCGGAATCTAAGAAACCGGCCCCCGATCGGGACGAGGCCGAGCAGCCCTAGGCGTTATGCAGGGAGCCCACTACTTTCGCACTTGCTCGAAATAGTGGGTTCCTTTTTTATTCGACGTGACCACGTCCAACAGCCCGTCGCCATTGACGTCCGCCACGTCGAACTGGGTGCCGACTCCGCTGTCGTTGTCGATCTGGTGTGGAATCCAGACGGGCTTGCCGTCCTTGCGCGTCAGCTCGAACCAGAAGACAACGGCCGGTGCGGCCGGGTCGACGTCGCCGTTGGGGCCATGCGCCCAATAGCGCTTGCCGGTGACAAAGTCCGGCAGACCGTCGCTATTGATATCAGCGACCATCAAGGCGTGGGTTTGCGAGAAGCCGCGGTCGATCAGATGAGTCTTCCAACCGTCGGGCGATTGTTCATGCCACCAGATGCCAAGCTGATGCGCTGCCGACGATAGCACATCGTTATCGCCGTCTCCGTCGAAGTCGTAAACGTAAATCTGTGCGCAGTCCTCGCCGAGCTTGGCGGGATGGAACTGCCATTCGCCCTGAGCTTTGTCGGTGGGCGGCGATTGCCACCAACCTTCCTTGACGAGCACATCGTTGCGGCCATCAAGATTCATGTCGCCCAGACCGAGACCATGCACAAACTTTCCGGTGCAGGGAGCTCCCTTGGCCGAAATCGCTTGGAGACTCCAGACGGCATGGGGATCAGCGCCGCGTCGCGCAAAACCCATCCAGCGGTCAGGGCCGTCAGGATTGGCGGGGTCGGTCGAATAGGCCAGCAGCAACTCGCGCTTACCGTCGCCGTCGACGTCCAGGTACTGCGGACTTTCGTTGTTGGTGACGGGCGTGCAAATATTTCGCTTCCACGGACCGCCGGCCGACTGCGGATTCTCGAACCACCAGGTGTGCTGACCCGGGAAATCGACGACCAGGATGTCCGACCAGCCGTCGCCGTTGAGATCGTCGGCAAATGTGCAAAAGCTGTTGCTGTAATTGTGCGGATCGTACTCTTGCGGCTTCTCGATCACGGGATGCATTTTCCAATCGGGCGCGGCGTAGTAGACGTAACCAGCTGCTATGTCCTGCTTCCCGTCGTGGTTGAAATCGCCGACGGCCGCTCCCTCGCTGCGAAATTTACTGTCCAATTGGGTTCGCTTGAAACTGATGCGAGAACCGTCTTCGGCTGTCGCATCACGGCCGCCGCAGAACAGGCAACAAACAATTGCAACCACCAATCCGCCGCGCATTACACCACCTCAATCAGGGAAAGTTGCCATCTGGCTGCCGGCGTTTGACAACCCACGCCGCCGGCAAGGTCGAGAGCAAGTCTAACGTGCGGTCGAAGGGGGCGGTAGCGAGGGGAAGCGGCACGATTCGAGAAATGTCCGCCCGTTGGCGAACCAGCCAACACCTGGATGGCCACCGCACGCGGGCTGAAGCCTTAGGCGGCGTCGGAAAGGTCGGACGCAGGGGGGGCGATCGATTCTTCGACACAGATGGCCCGGTGCCCCTTATAGGCCCCGGGGCGCGCGTGAAACCGCGGTGTGCCGTCGACGCGGACCACCAGCGGCCGATCGACCGTGATATCGGTCGCAATGATATCACCCACCCGCAGGCCGACTAGCTCGCTGCGGGGAATACGGATGTCGGCCAGTTCCACGATTAATTGCGCCGAGCGCGGGTCGCCAGCCGTGAGTCCGGCAATCGGCGAGACAAGGGTTTCCGTGTCGCGGCTCCCGAGCAACTGCTCGCGGATGCGCTCGACCATTTTTTTCGGCAAGCAAAACTGCACGGCCCCGCGGGCGCTGCCGGCAGTCAACTCACACGTGGCCACCAGGACCAGCTCACTCGCGGCCGCCAAACCGGCGCCATGCGGCGAGCTGTCGACGCGCAGCAATTCGAATCGTAGCGGCAGCACCTGGGCCCAAGCCCGGTCGAGTGCCTCGGCCCAGAGATTGACAATGCGCGTCGCCAGCCGACGCTCGATCTCGGTGAGCGGGCGTTTTAGTGTTGTCGGTTCGTCATCGCTGCCACCCAGCATTCGATCGATGAGCAGGAATAGCACCGGCATATTGACGTCGAGCGCACAGTTGCCACCAAGCGCATCGCATTTGATGGCACAGTAACAGCCGGGGTTATCCAGCCCGCGAACGAACTCGGCACATGTCATTTGCCGGGTGCCGCAAAACTGCATCTGAATTGGCGCGCGGACCAGAGCCGTCAGCGACGTAGAGAATTCGCGCGCGGCCTCGCGATGAACGGCATCGATCATGCGCATTGTGTCAGGCCCCATGCGCTCGGCGAATTGAAAGTCGCTGGGCACCGCGGGCTTATGCGGCGCGGGCGAGCCAAGTCCCCACGAACGCAGCGCGGCCGCCTGGCCGGCGGGCGTTTCGGCATGGCCCATGAGACTGGCAACTTCGGCTTGGCTGAGATTTTCTCCGGCCACGATTGTTCGCTCCTTCAAACCATGTGCGGTGCGTGTCGTTAGCGGCGCTGGAAAGGTCCGCACCGCTCGACCGCCGGTCATTCCCTGACCTGACCGCTGCCAAAGACCACGTATTTGTAGCTGGTTAGTTCCTTCACGCCACACGGGCCGCGGGCATGCAGCTTGTCGGTGCTGATGCCGATCTCGGCTCCCAGGCCGAATTGCCCGCCATCGTTGAAGCGCGTGCTGGCATTCACAACGACCGCTGAGCTGTCAACGGCGGCGGTGAAGCGCCCCGCCGCGTCGAGATTGCTGGTCACAATGGCGTCAGTATGCTTGGAACCGTAGCGATTGATATGTTCAATTGCGTCGTCGAGCGAATCGACCACGCAGGCTGAAATAATCGGGCCCAGATATTCCGCGGCATAATCCTCTTCGGTAGCCGCCGTAGCGCTAGGGACGATTGCCCGAGTTCGCTCGTCGCCGCGAATTTCGACGGCGCGTTCGCCCAGGGCTTTGGCCGCCCGCGGCAAGAATTGTTTCGCCACCTGAGCATGCACCAACAACGACTCGAGCGCGTTGCAGACGCCCATGCGCTGGCATTTGCTGTTGATCAAGATCTGCTCGGCCATTGCCAGGTCGGCCGCGACGTCGACATACAAGTGACAATTGCCGTTGAAATGTTTGATCACGGGCATCTTGGCATCGGCGACGACGCGGCGAATCAACCCTTCGCCGCCGCGAGGAATGGCCACGCTGATGTATTGATCCAGGGCGAGAAAGTGCCCGACGGCTTCGCGGTCGGTGGTCGAGACCAACTGCACTGCGTCCGCCGGCAAGCCCACGTCGAGCGCGGCCTCGGACAACAGGTCAGCGATGGCGCGGTTCGAATGAATCGCTTCCTTGCCGCCGCGCAAGATCACGGCATTGCCGCTCTTGATGCAGATTGCGGCCGCGTCGGCCGTCACATTGGGTCGTGATTCGTAGATGAAGAACACTACACCCAACGGCACGCGTACTTTGAGCACTTCCAGCCCGTTGGGGCGAATGCTCGATTCCATCACTTCGCCGATGGGCTCGGGCAGTGCGGCGACCTCTTCCAGGCCCACGGCCATCGACTCGATCGTCGCGGGAGTCAAACGCAACCGATCGACCTGGGCCGGCGACAGCCCGAACTGCGGAGCGGCCGCTAGATCAACGGCGTTGGCCGCCGCCAATTCTTTGCCGCGCGAGCGTAGTAAACGCGCGGCTTGCCGCAGCCAACGCTGTTTGACATCGCCCGACACCGTGGCCAACTGCTGACTCGCGGCGAGCGCGCGACGCGCCACGTCGAGCGTATAGACGCGCAGGTCAAGTTGCTCGGCAGTGGCCATGGAAAATGCCTAACATGCTGCGGGCAAGCAGTTTCCGCCGCAAAAAGGACGGGTAACTGGCGATTCTGCCACTGGGCAAGTATCGCTCAATCCAGGAGTTGAGTCAACGGCGTTCGGTTCACTCCGGTCACGGCGACTTGCGCCGCAAACCTTTGTGAAATCAATAATTACGACACGAATCCGACGTACTGTCTCCGCGTCCTCACGAGTGTGGGGGACAAGTCGACGGGCAGAGCGCCAGACGGCAATCTTGCAAAATGCTCAACCTCTTTGAAGGGCTGGACTTTACGCGTCTTCGTGAATGCCGGTACAGTTCCGCTCGCCTCGCCACTCGGGCAAGCCTGGGCAGTCTTTTATGGAACCGTCCGTCGCCACCTCAGGTGCTCTTCTGCGTGAACACAGCTTGCGGCTGCAGCGCAGTCGAGCGCTGGCCGTTGTAGGCAACTGGCTCCAACGCCCGACGATCGTCTTGGCGCTGCTGGCAGTTTTGTTGGCCACGCAACTGACGCCGTTGTGGAGCCCCACGCCCGACGCCGCGGGTTACCTCTCGATCGCGCGCAGTATTGCGCACGGCGGCCCACCGGCGAACATGGGCTCGCCCAAGCTGCATTACGCTCCGGGCTACCC
>CAMFLN010000183.1 GCA_945957305.1 uncultured Planctomycetaceae bacterium
GCCCATTCCGGTCGTCGTGACGGTTTACAACGATCGCAGCTTCGAGTTCATCATCAAGAGCCCGCCCGCCGCAGCCTTGTTGAAGCAAGCGGCCGGAATCGCCAAGGGGTCGGGCGTGCCGAACAAGGACAAGGTCGGCAAAGTGACCAGCGCCCAAGTGGCCGAGATCGTCAAGCAGAAGATGGCAGACCTCAACGCCCGTGACGTCGAACATGCGAAGCGCATGGTCGAGGGGACGGCCCGTAGCATGGGGATCACGGTCGAAGGCTGAGCCTGGCGGGAACGTTTGCCACAAATAATCAACAGCTCCGAATCACCGATTTATTATCAAGCGTGTAGAAGATGCCCAAACTATCCAAACGTATGGCCGCCGCACAGGCGAAAGTGCCCGGCGTGACGCCTGTCCCGGTCGCTGACGCAGTGAATCTGCTGAAGCAATTCAATACGACCAAATTCGATCAATCGGTCGAAATTGCGATGCGCCTGGGGATCGACGCCAAGCAGGCCGATCAGCTGGTGCGTGGTTCGATCGTGCTGCCGCACGGCATTGGCAAGTCGCTGCGGGTCGTGGTGTTCGCCAAGGGGGACCTGGCCGAGCAAGCCAAGACCGCTGGCGCCGCCGAAGTGGGAGCTGATGAGCTGGCCAAGAAAATCAAGGACGGCTGGACCGAATTCGATGTCTGCATCGCGGCGCCGGACATGATGGGTCTGGTCGGTCCGCTGGGTCGTGTGTTGGGGCCGCGCGGTTTGATGCCGTCTCCTCGCGCCGGCACGGTCACCACCGAAATCGCCAAGACCGTAAAAGAATACAAGGCCGGTAAGGTCGAGTTCCGCAATGACGCCTCGGGCATCGTGCACGCGGTCGTCGGCAAGCTGAGCTTCGACGCCAAGCAATTGGTCGAGAACATTCAGGCCTTTATCGATCAGATCATGCACCTGAAGCCGGGCACGGTGAAGGGAAACTACGTGAAGGGTATTGCGCTCAGCGGCACGATGACGCCGGGAGTTCGCGTCGCGGCCTAGCTGTCGTGGCCCGTCGCCGCCGCCACGTTTTCGTTGTTGAAGTGGCGCGGATCGAGCAAGCAGAATTATCACAGCGTTGGAATCAATTAGCGCACGGTCGGCATAGGTCGCCCTGCAGCGGAAAAGTGAAGCCATGAGTAAATTCGTCAAAGACTTGCTGACCGAAGATTTGAAGCGTCGCTGGGAGGGGGTCGACAACCTCATCCTGGTAACGATTCAGGGGCTCACCGCCAACGGCAACAGTGCCCTGCGGAAGCAGCTGCGCGACAAAAAGATCAGCCTGGTGATGATCAAGAACAGCCTGGCGCGGCGGGCCACGGAAGGGACCCCGCTGGCTGCCGCGTTCGAGAACATGGAAGGCTCGTTGGCTGCCGTCTGGGGAGGCGAGGACATCGTCTCGCTGGCCAAGGACGTCATCAAGCTGTCCGAGGAAAAGCAGTTCGAGCTGTTCGCTCCCAAGGGGGGCGTCATGGACGGCTCGGCACTGACGGCCGAACAGGTCAAGGCCGTCAGCAAATGGCCCAGCCGCCAGGAGCAACTCAGCATTTTGTTGGGACAGATCCTGTCTCCGGGGGCCAATTTGGCAAGCCAGTTGACCAGCGTAGGCAGCGCCCTGGCCAGCCAGATCAAGCAGAAGGGGGAAGGAGAGGGAGAAGAAGCGCCCGCCGCCGAGGCTCCGGCCGCGGGTTGAACCAGACGTTATTTGCATTAAGCCCGCGCCAGCTGGGCTCACCATACTTCCATTGGCCATTTAATTGACGCGTAGCCGGAATCCCGACGTCGGCCCACCGGCGCGCCACAGCGTGAAAGGATCGGAACGACCATGAGTGAAGCAGCGACCATCGAATACTCCGCGGCGACCAAAGATCTCGGTGACAAGATCGTGGGCTTGACCTTGAAGCAGGCCAAGGAGTTGAGCGATTACTTGGAAAACAACTACGGCATCAAGCCGGCTGCGGGTGGCGCGGTCATGATGGCTGCTCCGGCCGAGGGTGGCGGCGCCGGTGCGGCCGCGGCCGAGAAGACGGAATTCGACGTCGTGCTGGAAGCCTTCGGCGAAAACAAGATCGGCGTGATCAAGGTCGTGCGTGCCGCGACAGGTCTCGGTTTGAAGGAAGCAAAGGACCTTGTCGAAGGAGTTCCCAGCAAGGTCAAGGAGGGCATCTCGAAGGAAGACGCCGAGAAGCTCAAGAAGGAACTGGAGGATTCGGGCGCGAAGGTCGCAATCAAGTAGCGGCTTCGGCCGGCGTGCCTGGTGCACGCGGTTGTTGAGTTTGGCGTCCGTGGACGCGGACCGTGACTCGGATCGTATGCGCGATCGGTTGCGGTTCGCCAGGTTTGACCTCACTTATTTCTCGAGCGAACCGTGGGTGGGCGATCGACGCGGTGGCTGCTGCGCGCCGGTCGGAATGCGCTTGCTGCGGCGCGACTTGTTGACGGTCGCGGCTCGTTCGAGAACGTCTGACGACACAGTTAGGAGCACGATTCCTTATGGCCACTTCGGCAGAACGACGTCTCCGCCCGCAAGAAGTCCGTCGCTTCGGCTCGATCCAGGAACATCACGGCATCCCCGATCTCACCGAGATCCAAACCCGCAGTTATCAAGCCTTTCTACAACTCGAGACCCCTCCCGACGCCCGCAAGGACGAAGGGCTCGAAGGCGTGCTGCGCGAGATTTTCCCGATCGAGAGTTACGACAAGACGCTGCGCCTGGAATACCTGCGCTATGAGCTGGGTAAGCCCCGCTACGAGCCGGACGAGTGCCGCCAGCTACGCTTGACGTACGGTCGTCCCTTCAAGGTTTGGCTGCGGTTGACCAAAGAGCAGCCGATCGAGGAAGAGGTCTATCTCGGCGACATGCCGATCATGCTCGGCGGCGGCGAGTTCATCATCAACGGCGCCGAACGCGTGGTGGTCAGCCAGTTGCACCGCAGCCCCGGCGTCGACTTCGTCAGCGACATGGAAGGGAACGAGCGCCGGCTGCACAGTTGCCGCATCATTCCCGAACGTGGCAGCTGGATCGAGCTGAACGTCAGCAAGAAGGACAGCCTCACGGTCCGCATCGACCAGAGCGGCAAGTTCTCGGCCATGATGCTGTTGCGGGCGATGGACGCCAAGTACAGCCAGAACTCGCAGCTCATTCGTTGCTTCTACGAGACGACGAACGAAAACGTCGTCGACGGTCGCAGTGCCGGTAAGCTGGAAGGCAAAATCGCCGTCAATGACGTGGTCTATCCGGCGTCGAGCGATCGCGCCGGCGAGATCATTCTCGAAAGCGGACAGAAGATCACCAAGAACGCTGCCGAGTTGATCTGCACTTCGGGCCTGTCGAGCGTGGAAGTCATGCCCGACGTCAAGGATCCGCTGATCTTCAACAGTTTGCAGGAAGATAACACGGCCAGCCACGAAGAAGCGCTGCTGAAGATCTATCAACGTTTGCGCCCGGGCAACCCGCCGCAGTTGGAAAAAGCCCGTTCGCTGTTCTTTGAGAAGTTCTTCGATACGAACCGCTATCGCCTGGGCAAGGTCGGCCGCTTCCGCATCAATCGCAAGCTCGGATTGAAGATTCCCGAGTCGGAGATGACTCTCCGGCCCGAGGACTTGATTGCCGCCATCAAGTATTTGTTGCATCTGCGGGGCGACGACCAGGGCTTCGAGGTCGACGACATCGACCACCTGGGCAATCGCCGTCTGCGTACGATCGACGAACTGGCCTGCGACGAACTGCGCAAGGGCTTCCTCAAGCTGCGCCGTACCGTGCAGGAGCGGATGAGCTTGAAAGACGTCGAAGATTTGACGCCGCGCAGCTTGATCAACCCCAAGAGCATCTCGGCAGCGATCGAGTATTTCTTCGGCCGCGGCGAATTGTCGCAGGTCGTCGACCAGACCAACCCGCTGTCGATGCTCACGCACGAGCGCCGCTTGTCGGCCCTCGGTCCAGGCGGTTTGAATCGCAAACGTGCGGGCTTCGAAGTTCGCGACGTGCACATTTCGCACTATGGACGCATCTGCCCGATCGAGACGCCGGAAGGTACGAACATCGGTTTGATTTCCAGCCTGGGAATCTACGCCGGCGTGGACGCCTACGGCTTCTTGGTGACCCCTTATCGCAAGGTGACCAAGGGCAAGGTTTCAGAAGAGGTTGTCTGGCTGCGGGCCGACCAAGAGAGTGAAGCGTACCTGGCCCCGGCCGATACGCCGGTCGAAAAGGGACGCATGCAGGGCGAAACGCTGATCGCCCGGTACCGCGCCGACTTCGAAATGGTGCCGATCGACAAGGTCGAATACATGGACGTCGCGCCGAGCCAGATGGTCGGCGTTTCGGCCGGTTTGATCCCGTTCCTCGAACACGACGACGCCAACCGCGCGCTGATGGGTTCCAATATGCAGCGTCAAGCCGTGCCGCTGTTGGTCACGGAGCCACCGATTGTCGCGACGGGTATGGAGCGGGACGTGGCGGTGAACTCGGGAATGATCATTCGTGCTCGCAAGAAAGGGACCGTCACCTACGTCGACGCCAGCCGCATCGAGATCGGCGGCGAGGTTTATCCGCTTCGCAAGTTCGTCGGCTTGAACGAACGCACTTGCCAGAATCAGAAGCCGATCATCGAACTCGGACAAAAGGTCGAGAAGGGGGACGTCATCGCTGACGGCGCCGCCACTTTCCGTGGCGAACTGGCGCTGGGGCGCAACGTGCTCGTGGGCTTCATGGCCTGGGACGGCTTCAATTTCGAAGACGCCATCATCATCAGCGAAGACCTGGTGAAGGACGACACCTATACCTCGCTGCACATCGAAGAGTTCGACATCGAGATTCGCGAAACGAAGCTGGGACGCGAAGAGTTCACCCGCGATATTCCCAACGTCAGCGAAAAGGCGTTGCGCAACCTCGACGATGGCGGCATCGTGCGGATCGGCACCTACGTCCGACCGGGCGACATCCTGGTGGGCAAGGTTTCGCCGAAGTCGAAGACCGAGCTGACGCCGGAAGAAAAGCTGTTGCATGCGATTTTCGGCCGTGCCGGCGAAGACGTGAAGAACGATTCGCTCGAGGTTCCCTCGGGTGTCGAAGGCATCGTGATCGACACGCAGAAGTTCTCGCGTCGCCTGAGCCTTTCGGAAGACGAACGCAAGGCGTTCGAAAAGGCCTTGAAAGAGGCCGAATCCGAAGGGAATGCGCGGATCGCCGAAGCTTTCGGCACGATGGTCGAAGAGATCGAAAAGATCGTGCAGCGCAAGCTGACCGACGATGAGGGGAATCCGCTGGTGCGCGACCAGGAGCACAAGTTCGTGGCCGAACAGGCGACGAATTTCCGCCTCGAACGTCACGATATCCGCAGCCCGCAACGTAAAGCCGAGGTCGAGAAGGCCTACAAGACTTTCTGGCCGGCGGTCGAGGCAGCGATCGACGATCGTGATCGCAAGCTGAATTCGATGAAGCGCGGCGACGAGCTCCGCAGCGGAGTGCTGCAGATGGTCAAGGTATACGTGGCCGCCAAGCGCGTGATTTCTGTTGGCGATAAGATGGCCGGCCGTCACGGTAACAAGGGGGTGATCGCCAAGATCCTCCCGCGTGAGGACATGCCCTTCCTGGCCGACGGGACTCCGTTGCAGATCATGCTCAACCCGCTGGGCGTGCCCAGTCGTATGAACGTGGGTCAGATTCTCGAGACGCACTTGGGCTGGGCCGGAGCGAAACTCGGTTTCCAGGCCATTACCCCGGTGTTCGATGGGGCGACCGAGGAAGTGATCCGCGGCTGCCTGGACGAGGCCAAGCTGCCGCGTCACGGCAAGGCGCAGTTGCACGACGGCCGCACGGGGGACCCGCTCGAGCAGGAGACCACGGTCGGCTACATCTACATGCTCAAGCTGCATCACCTGGTCGACGACAAGGTGCATGCTCGCTCGACCGGTCCCTACTCGCTCATCACGCAGCAGCCGCTGGGGGGCAAGGCCCGCTTCGGCGGACAGCGCTTCGGGGAAATGGAAGTGTGGGCGCTCGAGGCCTACGGGGCCGCCTACATCTTGCAAGAGTTGCTCACCGTCAAGAGCGACGACGTGGAAGGACGGACCAAGATCTACGAATCGATGGTCAAGGGAGAGAACACGCTCGAGGCCGGTACGCCCGCCAGCTTTGACGTGTTGACGAACGAGATTCGGGGCTTGGGCTTGAACATGCAGTTGGAAAAACGCCGCTAGTTTGGACGCCTTGCGGCTGGCACGGCCGCCAGGCTTCGCGACCCACAATTTGCCTGAGTCCCTATGATTGATTACCCGGGCGGCCGACTCAGCCACCCGACACGATCGCAGGATCAGGATAGACATACTTTCGAGCACCGTCCGGTGTCCCGATAAGGAGCCATCAAGTGAGTATCGGCGAAAGCTCTTACGATCGGATCAATGATTACGCGTCGGTGAAGATCAGCCTGGCGCGGCCGCACGACATTCGCAGCCTGTCTCTTATACACATCTCCGAGCCCACGAGACGTAGAGGAATCTCG
>CAMFLN010000184.1 GCA_945957305.1 uncultured Planctomycetaceae bacterium
ACGTTGTGCGTCGGATCGTCCTTGTCGAGCGCCTGCACGGCTTTCATCGGGCTGCGCGTGCCCAAGGGAGAAGCGATGGGGATGTCGCTCGACGTGGGGGCATCGACGCGGGCCGCCACGACAATCGCAAAAAAGCCGCAAACCAAATTCGCCAGCGTAAACAACGTGGGCAACACCGCTACGGTGCGAATGCGGGCCATGTCTTAACTCGATGTAAACTCGGGAACGATAGTTGTCTGATCAAACGCTATGCAATCGATTGCGGTAAACGGAGCGCGATGTCGCGCTACAGTGGATCCTTATATCGGGCCAGTACGCTGCTGCCGGCGTTTACCTTTTCGCCCAGACGGGTCACGATTTCCAAGTTTTCGCTCGCCGGCAGGATCAACTCGGTGCGCGACCCCAGTTTGATCATGCCGAACTTGTGTCCGCGGCTGACGGTTTCTCCGGGACGAAGGTTGCAGACAATCCGCCGCGCGAATTGCCCCGCAATCTGCCGCACGACAAACCGCCGCCGTGCCGGCCCTGACTCCTGCAGCCCGATCCACATGCTCTCGTTCTCCCAGGCGCTTTCCGGGCGTAACGCGCTGAGGAACCTTCCCGGCGAATAGCGCAAGCATAACACCCGCGAGTCGCAGGGGGCACGGTTCAAATGCACATTAAAGATCGAGAGAAACAGGCCGATTCGGACCGCCGGCCCCCCCACGAAGGGATCGTCCTCCAGCGTCGTGATTTCCACGACCTTGCCATCGGCCGGCGAGACCATCAGCCCCGGTTCTTGCGGGACGCGGCGCGGCGGATCGCGAAAGAAGTAGACAATCAATAACAGCACCACCCCCAGCGGGACCGCCAAGGGCCAATAACGCGAAAAACCGAGGGCAATGACGGCCGCCAGCAGCGGGTAGCTCATCAATTGCAGCTCGGCCAGTCCCCAGCGGGCAAACGGGATGCGTTCGCGCCAGGCAAATGGATCGTCCGCCTCATCCCACGCGGCCGTGCACAAATTTCGGCAATACTTCAGATCGCGCGGGTCGAGGATCGGATGGGGGCTGCCGGCCGTGTCTCCCCGTCGCTTGCCCGCCATGCGTTCGACATATCTGCGGCGAAAACGTTGCAGGTACCAGCGACGAAAGCCTCCCCAGGTGAGTTCCAGGCTATAGCACACGCCCCCCCCAGGCTGGACGCTGCGAATGTTCGCCGGCAGCGGCTCAACGAGACTGTCGCGTGTTTCGGCTTCGGTGCGTGACATTGAGGACTGATCGCATGCCGCCGGTCTATCGGTTTTCGGACCGCCAACCAGCAGTGAGAAAATGGCGCGTAGGCAAACCCTCAATACTACCGGCGGGGCTGCCGGCTCGCCAGGATGCGCGTACCGTCCAAGAGAAATCGGGCGGCTTCACGGGGCGCTGATCTCGAATCAGCCAGAATCCTCGGCCCCCCTCCTTGATGCCTGCCGGGGGCATATCGCACAATGGGCGACGTTACCCATCGCCCGCCCGGCGGTTGAGTCCGTTTGCCGGGGCCGCTCGCCGGCCCGTGTCTACCGCCGTACCTTCCACTCACTTTTTTCGCGATTGTCCGCCGGTTCGCCCGGCTCCTTCGCGGAATAACGCCGTATACCAAGCCTGCTCAGGAGAGAAGTTCCATGCCGTCTACGATTGTTGACATTCATGCTCGCCAGATTCTCGACAGCCGCGGCAATCCGACCGTCGAGGTCGACGTGCGCCTGGCCGACGGCTCGTTCGGCCGGGCCGCGGTTCCCAGTGGCGCGAGCACCGGGGTGCATGAGGCCTGGGAGCTGCGCGATACCGATGACAAGCAATTTGGCGGCAAGGCCGTGCTGCGAGCCGTGGAAAATGCCAACGAAAAGATCGCCCCCGAGCTGGTCGGCATCGACTGCCTGGATCAAACGTCGATCGATTACCGCATGATCGAATTGGACGGTAGCGAAAACAAGAAGAATCTGGGAGCCAACGCGATCCTGGGCGTTTCGCTGGCCGCCGCGCACGCGGGCGCCGCGCATTGCGGGCTGCCGCTGTTTCGCTACTTGGGAGGCGTCGGCGCTCGCCTCTTGCCGGCCCCGATGATGAACATCATCAACGGCGGCGCACACGCCGATAACAAGGTCGACGTGCAAGAATTCATGGTGATGCCGCTGGGGTTCGAGACCTTTAGCGACGCACTGCGGTGCGGCGTCGAGGTCTTCCACTCCCTGAAGAAAGTGCTGCAATCCAAAGGTTTCAAAACCGCGGTGGGGGACGAAGGGGGATTCGCTCCAGACCTAGGCAGCAACACCGAGGCCCTGGAAGTGATCGTCGAAGCCGTCGGCAAGGCCGGCTATGAAGTGGGCAAGCAAGTCTTCATCGCTCTCGACGTCGCGGCCACCGAATTGTTCGACAGCAAGAAAAAAAACTACACCATGGACGGCCGTGAACTGGATTCGGCAGGCATGGTCGAATTTCTCGCCGGCTGGTGCAAGAAGTATCCGATCTGCTCCATCGAAGATGGCTGCGCCGAGGATGATTGGGACGGCTGGAAGCTGCTGACCGAGAAACTCGGAGCAACGACGCAACTGGTGGGGGACGACCTGTTCGTCACAAACACAAAACGCCTCGAACGGGGCATCCGCGAGCACATCGCCAACAGCATCTTGATCAAGGTCAACCAGATCGGCACGTTGACCGAGACGATCGAAGCAATCCAGATGGCGCACCGCAACGGTTACACCAGCATCTCCAGCCATCGCAGCGGCGAGACCGAGGACTCCACGATTGCCGACCTGGCCGTCGCGCTGGGAACCGGCCAGATCAAAACGGGCTCGTTGTCGCGCACGGACCGCACGGCCAAGTACAATGAATTGCTGCGGATCGAAGAAATGCTCGGCGACGCCGCCATGTACGGCGGTCCGCTGTTTCCCAAGCGGTAACTGCGGACAGGCAACGAATTGCGGCATCGCTTTACTGCGGCGAAGGCGTTGCCATGGCTGACAATTCCAAGCTGCCGACTGAGCCGGCCCGGACTCCGGTGACTGATTCGCCGTGGTTCTGGCTAGCTTTGTTTCTCGTCGGTGCCCTGTGCGCGCTCGGGGTCGTGGCGCCCAAGTACGCGTACCGGCAGGCGCGGCTGGAGCGCATGAACGACACGCGCGAGCAGATCCGTCGCCGGCTGGCCGAGTCGCCGGAAGATCAGCCCGCGAACGACGCGCTGGACGCGCCCGCCTTGGACGTTAACGATCGTGGTCCGCGCGCTGCGCCACTTGATCCCTTGGCCATGGTGCTGTCACTGTTGCTTGCCGTTGTGGCGATAGGCATCGGCGTGGCCAGCTATTTGCGCGCCGCCGCGCGCCGCTCAGAACTTCGCAAACCAGAGTTGTTGGAATGACCTGGCTCCTGGAAGACCCAACCCCCACGCTCGTCGCCATTCTGTTGATCGAGGCGGTACTCGTCGTGGCGCTCGTCAATACAGGCCGCGGAGCGCTGCTGGGCGCGATTGCCGGCGTGGGCCTATTGGGAGCTCTCCTGCTCGGCGTGGAATGGCTGGTGGTAACGGACAAGGAATCGGTCGAAGCGTCGCTCAGCGGCGCTGCCCAAGCGCTAGAAAGTAATAATCCGCAAGCCGTGATGGATTACATCGACCCGGCCTCTGCGATGCGCAATCGCGTGGCTCAGGAAATGGCACAAGTAACGATTAGCAAAGCGCGGTTCAGTCGCCTGGATGTAAAGTTCAATCGGCATGTCAGCCCTCCCACGGCCGAGGCCGACTTCATGGGCTATGTGAACGGTCGCGACCGCAGGGGAGAATTTCCCTACGAAAACTTCGCGGGACGCTTCACCGTGCGTTTGCGCCGCGAAGGGGACCGCTGGTTGATGACCGATTACGAACTGCACGACCGCACGGGCAACACGCGTCGCTGAATCGAGAAGCAGTCGGCGCGCTGACGGAATTACATCGGCGGGTTTTGCTCGATCATCAATTCTTCTTTTTCAGGCACGTAGACGTATTTGCTGCCGTAGGGCAATTCAGGCAAGTTGATGTTGTTGGCCTGAATGATGTCGCGCATGAAGTCGTCGTGCGACTTGGGCAGTTTTTCGTGTTCGCCCTTGTACAAGTTCATCGCGTGCTGCACGCTCATGAACACCGCGCGATCGGGAATGCGCAGATAAACGCTGGCCGGTGTGGCCAGCACGCCCTTGCCCATGTTCTTGCCGGCGATCCCTTTCTTCGTCGCGTCGTCCGAGGCCGTGACTTGCACCGGCGCAGCGGCTGCTGGAGCACTGGGCGGTGCAGGGGCCGCGGTGCCTGTATCAGCGGGCGCCGGAGATGTTGCGGACGCAGCAGGGGGCGGGACCACGGGAGGAGGGACCGGAGCCGGTGGGCCACCACTGGCCGCAGCAGCGGGGCTCGGTGGGGCGTTGCCCGCAGGAGCCCCCGCTTCACCGCAACCGATAATCATCAACAGGCACGCGGGCGCCATCCAGTAAGAGGTCTGCATCAATTGCTTTTTGAAGTTCATGTTTGACCTCGATGGCTCGGGGAAACCGGCTATTCGGTGGCGCAACGGACCTTCATTCTATTCCAGCGTTAACTGCCAATCTCGCATTTGTTCCAAAATATCGCGCCGGGTCAGGTCGAAATCGAGCGGCGTCACCGTGACGTATCCAGCATTGAGCGCCGTCAAATCGGTTTCATGAGCTCCGGGGCGCGGCGGTGGGTCGCTCGTGGCCCAGTAGTAACTGCGCCCGCGCGGATCGGTCCGCTTTTCGAAATGTTCACCGTAGCGTTCGACCCCCATCGGCACGACTTTGATGCCTCGAGGCTTTTCGAGAGCCGGCGTGGGTATGTTGACATTGAAAAGCTGAGGCGCCGAGCTTTTCTGCGCCAGAATTTGCTCGATCACTTTGATCGCCATGCGCGCCGCTTTATCGAATTGCGCATGTTCGCTGAATTCGAGTGACACCGCGATGCTCGTAATGCCGAAAAACGCCCCTTCGATCGCGGCCGCCACCGTGCCGGAATACAACACGTTGATCCCGGCGTTCAGGCCGCCATTGATCCCGCTGACCACGAGGTCCGGACGCACGGGACAGAATTCGAAGATGCCCAGCTTGACGCAATCGGCCGGGCTCCCTTCGACCGCCCAGCCGCGTCGGCGGTCCCCTTCGAAAACTTCCTTGACCACGAGCGGGCTGAGGAATGTGATCGAATGTCCGACGCCGCTTTGTTCCACGGCGGGCGCGACGAGCGTCACGTCGCCGAGCCGCGTCAATTCGCGTTCCAATGCCGCCAGTCCGGGGGCATAAATCCCGTCGTCGTTCGTCAGGAGAATTCGCAAGTTTGGACCGGTTTCGCAGAGTTTAACGGCAGGATGAGGCTGATGCCGCACTATACCGCTCGGCCCCGGTACCTCGCAATGAACCCTGTTCAATAGGCTCAGGCGCCCCTATAATCTTGTTCTTCATGACCCGGCAAATGTCGGGCTTTTTTCGTTTAGGGGTCGGCAGAGTTTATCCCGTGCCGCCCGCGCCGCTGTGCGACTGAGTTTGGGCAACAGCGTCTGAAACGCGGCGTGTGGGTCACGGCCGGAGACATTCAGTCGCCCCGCTGCTGGTCACATCACCACTTGCCGACTTTCACGCTATGGCATTGGAAACCGCCGTCGCCGCATCGCCCGCTCAGGGCACCGCCGATGAGAAGATTTTGGTCCTCGATTTTGGCGCGCAGTACGCACAACTAATCGCGCGCCGCGTGCGCGAACAGAATGTCTATTGCGAGATCGTGCGGCACGACATCAAACCCGAGCGGCTACGCGAATTGGCGCCCAAGGGTTTAATTCTTTCTGGCGGCCCTGCCAGCGTGTACGAGCCCGGCGCTCCGCATTGCGACCCGGGGATTTTTCGCCTGGGGATTCCCGTGCTGGGCATCTGCTACGGCATGCAGCTCGCCTGTGATGCGCTGGGCGGAAAAGTCGCCAGTGTGCAATCGCGCGAATTTGGCCGGGCGGAATGCCAGATCACCAACGACGATGATCTGCTGGCTGGTCTGCCGCAGAAGACCCAAGTTTGGATGAGCCACGGCGATCAAGTCACTCAGGTCAGCCCTGACTTCGAACCGCTGGCAACGACCGCGACCTGCTCCATCGCTGCAGTGCGGCACAAATCGCTCCCCGTGTACGGCGTGCAGTTCCACCCCGAGGTCACCCACACACCGCTAGGACGCGAGATCTTGGCCAACTTCGTGCGTCGTGTGTGCCGCACCAGCGGTGCCTGGCAACTGGATAATTTCGCTGAACAAACGATCCAAGCAATTCGTGCTCGCGTGGGCCAGCGCCGCGTGATCTGCGGTCTGTCCGGGGGTGTCGACTCGGCCGTCGTGGCGGCGCTGCTCTACAAGGCGATCGGCGCGCAGTTGTCCTGCATCCTGGTCGACAACGGCCTGCTGCGCAAGGATGAAGCCGCGTCCGTGATTCGCGAATTTTCAGGGCATTTTCGCACGGACCTGCACGTGGTC
>CAMFLN010000185.1 GCA_945957305.1 uncultured Planctomycetaceae bacterium
TACACTTATGCGATCGTCGGCAGCGTCAGATGTGTATAAGAGACAGGGCTACGTCGATGTGGAAGAAAAGCAGCCGGTGTTCGACCACCAAAAGATCACCGGCTAGAGCGCCCACTTACTGTCTACCGACTACTGTCTACCGACTACTGTCTACCGACTACTGTCTACCGACTACTGCTAAAAATGATTAGCTCGACGCAACGCGAAACGCTTCGCATCAACGACTTGCACGTCTCGGTCGGCGACCGGGAAATTTTGCGCGGGGTGAACCTGACGTTCCACCGCGGCGAGACCCACGCCCTGATGGGGCCCAACGGCTCGGGCAAGAGCACGCTGGGTTACGCCATCATGGGTCATCCCGGCTACGACGTAACGCGCGGATCGATCGAGCTGGTCACGGCCGAGGGGCAATCGCTCAACGTTCTCGAAATGGAACCGAACGAGCGGGCACGCGTGGGCATCTTCCTGGCGTTCCAACGCCCGATGTCGATTCCCGGCGTGAAGATGGCCGACTTTCTCCGCCATGCCACGACCAACGTCCGCCGCCCCGACCGCAAGGAAGGGGAAGAGCTTCTGCCGATGCGTGATTTCCGCAAGGAGCTGAAAGCCAAGATGGAGCAGTTGCGGATGGACCCGGAGTTTGCCCGCCGCTACGTCAACGATGGTTTTTCGGGCGGCGAAATGAAGCGGGCCGAAATCCTGCAAATGGCCATGCTCCGGCCGAAGTTCGCCATCCTTGACGAGACCGATAGCGGCCTGGATGTCGATGCCGTGCGCCTGGCCAGCCAGAGCATCGCCGAGATCGGCGGCGCCGAGATGGGCATCTTGATCATCACGCACCACGACAAACTGCTGGAACACAACCGCCCTGACTTCACGCACGTGATGCTCGGCGGACGCATTGTGGAAACCGGCGGCCCGGAATTGGCCGAAGAATTACACCGGTCGGGCTATGACCGGATTCGCAGTCAGTACCCCGATGCCGCGGCCGACGAAGCCGCCATGCGACAAGAGAAGCACGTCGAGCCAGCGGCCGGCTGATTTCGCCGCTGGACGTAGCTGGATTCCGCGTGCAACGCAGCGAAACGAGTTTCGAGATTCGAAATACCTCCTGTCAGGACTAACATAGATCATGGCCACCGAACTCAAGCCCGATACCAACGAGCTCGGTCTCGGCGAGATCAACAAATACGACTTCCGCAACGCCGAGAAGTACATCTTCAAGAGCCGCAAAGGGCTCGATGCCCAGATCGTACACCAGATCTCGGACATGAAGGACGAGCCGCAATGGATGCGCGACTTCCGCCTGCAGAGCTTGGAGATTTTCAACTCCAAGCCGATGCCGCGCTGGGGCGGGAACATCGACATCGACTTCCAGGACATCTTCTACTACATCAAGCCGTCGGATCGCCAGGGTCGCAGCTGGGACGACGTGCCTGACGACATCAAGCGCACCTTCGACAAGCTGGGCATCCCCGAGGCCGAAAAGAAATTCCTGGCCGGCGTCAAAGCCCAGTACGAAAGCGAAGTCGTCTACGGCTCGCTGCGCGAGGACCTGTCGAAGCAAGGCGTGATCTTCACCGACACCGATTCGGCGGTACGTGAATACCCGGACCTGGTGCGCGAGTACTTCAGCAAGATCATCCCGCCGACTGACAATAAGTTCGCAGCGCTCAATTCAGCGGTCTGGTCGGGCGGGTCGTTCATTTACGTCCCCAAGGGAGTGAAGATCGAGTTCCCGCTGCAGGCCTACTTCCGCATCAATGCCGAGAGCATGGGCCAGTTCGAGCGCACGCTGATCATCGTCGACGAAGGGGCGCAGATCCACTACGTCGAAGGTTGCACGGCCCCGATGTATTCGACCGAAAGCCTGCACTCGGCCGTGGTCGAAATCATTGTCAAAAAGCACGCCCGCTGCCGCTACACGACGATCCAGAACTGGGCCAACAACATCTATAACCTGGTCACCAAGCGGGCCGTGGCTTACGAAAACGCCGTGATGGAGTGGATCGACGGCAATCTCGGCAGCCGTTTGACCATGAAGTATCCGGCCGTGTACATGCTCGAGCCGGGAGCCCGCGGCGAGATCCTGTCGATTGCCTTTGCCTCGAATGGTCAGCACCAGGACGCCGGGGCCAAAGTAGTACATGCCGCCCCCCACACGTCGAGCCGCATCATTTCGAAGAGCATTTCGAAAAACGGCGGACGCTCCAGCTACCGTGGGCTGGTCAAGATCGAGCCGGGCGCCCGCAAGTCGAAATCGAACGTCGTTTGCGACGCCTTGATCCTGGATTCGAACAGCCGCAGCGACACATATCCTTATATCGAAGTCGACGAGCAGGATGTGTCGATCGGCCACGAAGCCAGTGTCTCGAAGATCGGCGAAGAACAGCTGTTTTATCTCACCAGCCGCGGATTGTCCGAGGCCGAGGCCAGCACGATGATCGTCAGTGGCTTCATCGAGCCGCTGGTCAAAGAGCTGCCGATGGAATACGCCGTGGAAATGAACCGCTTGATCGAGTTGCAAATGGAGGGAACCGTCGGCTAACGCCGAAAGTTACGCCGCCCACCGTCCTGTAACTCTCGCGTGTGAAAACCCCACTTAGCCGCCGGGCTCGCCCGGCGGTCTTCGTTTAAAAACCACCACCGCGCTCACAGCAAATTTCTCAAGCAGCGGTTCAACACCGCCCCACTTGCAATGCCCTCGATCGCTACGTCCACCGGTTTCACGCAAGATTCCTTTGATGCCTTCCTGGCAGCGCGCGACGAGCCCAGTTGGCTGCTCGAGCAGCGCCGCGAAAGCTGGGCCGAATTCCAGCGGCTCGGTCTTCCCTCGCGCAGCGAAGAGGAATGGATGCGCACCGATCTGCGACTGTTCCACCTTGATCGCTTTGCCTTGCCGGGGGAGTTGCCGGCCGGAACCGTTGCGCCCCCTGCACTATTGAGCCACGGGGTCGACCTGGCGGGGCATGACGTGTCGATCAACAGCCGCCCAGTGACGAGTGCGCTCGATCCCAGCCTCGCTGCCCAGGGAGTGGTTTTCGGCAGTCTAGACCGGCTGATCGCCCAGCGCGCGGACGTCCTGCGTCCTTATCTAAGCCGTCGCTTGATCAATCCCTCGGCCGACAAGTTCGCCGCTTTGCATGCCGCGGCCTGGTCCGGCGGATCGGTCCTCTACGTCCCGCGCGGCGTGGTCGTCGATCGTCCGCTGCACGTGCTCAGCGGGCTCTCTGCCGGCGGCATCGACCTGGGCAAGACACTGATCATTCTCGAAGAAGGGGCGGAAGCCACGCTCCTGTCCGAGACCGCCGGCGGCGAAGGCGATCCGGCCCTGCACTGCGGCGCGATCGAGATTTTCGTCGGCCCTGGCGCGAAACTCCGCTACGTGAACCTGCAAAACTGGGGGAGTGGCGTCTGGCACTTCGCCCATCAGAAAGCTTTGGTCGACCGTGATGGCCGCTTGCAATGGACGATCGGCGCTCTCGGCAGCCGTTTGGCGCAAGTCAACCAGCATGTCGCACTAACAGGCATCGGCGCCGAAGCACAAGTCAACGGCGTAATGTTCACCGAAGGCAAACAACAACTCACGTACAACACGCTGCAGCATCACCAGGCCGAACGATGCCGTAGCGACCTGTTGTACAAGGGTGCCCTGCAGGACCGCTCGCGCGTCGTGTGGCGCGGCATGATCAAGGTCGACAAGGGCGCACAGAAGACCGACGGCTACCAGCGCAACGATAACCTGATGCTTTCCGAGCACGCCCGGGCTGATTCGATCCCCGGTCTCGAGATCGAGGCTGACGACGTCCGCTGCACGCATGGCGCCACGGCCGGCCGGGTCGACGACGAGCAGATTTTCTATGCTCGCTGCCGCGGCCTGACCCGCAAAGAAGCGATTCGCATGATCGTGGCCGGTTTCTTCCAACAGGTGTTCGACCGCATCACGATCGACAGCGTCCGCGACGCCCTGGGAGACGCCATCGGCCGCCGCATCCGAGAATACGACTGAAGAGAATGATGAATGCAAAATGATGAATGATGACAGAGGATGAAGCCACGGTTGCCCATTCATTATTCATCATTCATCATTCTGCATTCATCATTTAGCACCACGCCCCCAACGCCAGACGGCTTTCCCATTCATGGATTTCGTTCGCGTCGCCAAGGTTTCTGACATTGCGGATCCCGGCAAGTTGATTGTCGAGGTCGATGACCGCTTGGTGGTCGTGTTTCACGTCGACGGGAAATTCTACGCGATCGACGACGTTTGCACGCACGATGGCGGACCGCTCGGCGAGGGGCAGCTCGAAGGCTTTTGCATCGCCTGCCCACGGCACGGGGCCAAGTTCGACATTCGCGACGGCCGCGCCTTGACCATGCCCGCCACGCAGCCCACGGCGGCCCACGAAGTGAAGATCGAGGGAAACGAGATCCTGGTGCGTTTGAGCGACGAGTAACAATTCGGGGTGTCGCTGCTGGCTAGCCCCGCAGTGCCAAGCTAAAAAAGCGGCACTGCTCGTCGCGTCAGCAGTGCCACCCCCAGATTTAAGAGGTGTTTTATGCCCGTAACCGAAGAAAGCGCTCGCGAAGCGCTCAAGCAGGTGATCGATCCTGAGCTGTTCGTTAACATCGTCGATCTGGGATTGGTCTACCTGATCACGATCGCCGACGCGGAGGAAGGGAAGCAAAAGATCTCGATCGAAATGACGATGACCAGCCCCGCTTGCCCCGCGGGTCCGCAGTTGATTCAGCAATCGAAGGATTTTCTCGGGCGGCTGGAAGGGGTTAGCGAGGTGGAAGTGAAGCTGGTCATGGTGCCGCCGTGGACCCCGGATCGCATGACCGAAGATGCGCGCGACCAATTGGGGATCTTCTAAACGCGCACGTCCGCTGATCGCATCCCCCGTGGGCTCCAGTCGTGCGGATTTTTATTTTCGAATTCACCAGTGGCGGCGGCCTGCTCGCCTCGCCTGACCACGTCGACCTTGCGCGTGAAGGGGCTGCAATGGCGTCGGCGCTGGCGGTGGACTTCGCGCGATCTGCGGGGCGGGAAGTTGTGCTGCTGCGAGATCATCGCTTCCCGCTCGCCCCGCGGGACAATGTGCTCATCCGCCATGTGGCAAACTCGTCCGCAGCCCTTGATGCATTCGACCACGAGGCCGCCGCGGCAGATTGGACCGTGGTGATCGCGCCCGAGTTTGACGGCATCCTGGCTGCGTACAGCGAGCGGGTTCTCCGCGTCGGCGGACAGCTTTTAAGCCCGGGGCTGGCGACCATTCGCCTGGCCTCGGACAAGCAGGCAACGACCGAGCATCTCGCGGCGGTGGGAATCGCGGTTCCGCGAGGACTGCCCTTGCCAGCGCCCGGTTCCTGGCCGGTCGACTTGGCGTTTCCCCAAGTGCTTAAATGGCGCGACGGCGCCGGATCGCAAGGAATGCGCTTGCTCGCTGCGCCGCTGGAAACTTCCGTTTGGCCGGCCGACTGGCAGCGCTGGCGCCTCGAAGAATTTCACGCAGGAATTCCAGCCAGTGTGGCCGTGCTCTGCGGGCCGGGGGGGCACGTGCCACTGCCACCGTGTGTTCAGCTGTTGAGCGGTGACGGGCGGTTACAGTATTGCGGCGGTCGTTTGCCACTGCCGGCCGACCTGGCAGAACGCGCGACCGAGCTGGCACATCGCGCCGTCGAGTCGCTCGCCGATCCGCGTGGCTATGTGGGCGTCGACCTGGTGCTGGGTCAAAGGTCCGACGGCGCTAATGACGTGGTAATTGAAATCAATCCACGGCTAACGACGTCGTACATCGGCCTCCGCGCGGCAACAGCAGACAATCTGGCCGAAGCAATGTTGGCCGTGGCGACGGGACAACCCGCGACGTTGTCGTTCACCACAGAACCAGTAGAATTCTCCGTCGACGGCGAAGTTTCGCGCCGCGCGTGAATTGCGAGCGCGTCGGCTTCTTGCCGGCTCGTCACATTTCTACTTGTACTGCCCACCATACGCGACCTCCTATGACCGTACTGGCATTCGACGTTGGCGGTGCGAATCTCAAAGTTGCGGATGGACTCGGCTTTTCGGTCACGGTGCCTTTTCCCTTGTGGCGGACGCCCGAGCAGCTGACGGGCGCATTAAGGCAGTTGGTTCAACAAGCTCCGCTCGCCGATAGGTTCGTGGCGACGATGACGGGCGAGTTGGCCGACTGCTACGAGACGAAGTCCCAAGGAGTGGCCGCGATCGTTGCGGCCCTGAGAGCGGCGACCGCTGGCCGCGACCTGCGCATTTACTTGACCGACGGTTCGTTGGCGTCGGTCGACGAGGCGCTTGCTCAACCGCTGTTGGCCGCCGCGTCGAATTGGCATGCCTTGGCAAGATTCGCACTGCGGTACATGCCGTCGGGCGACGGTTTGCTGATCGACGTCGGCAGCACAACCTGTGACGTCATTCCGCTGGCCGAGGGACAGATCGCGGCCACCGGTCGCACCGATCCCGAGCGTCTCGTCGCGGGCGAGT
>CAMFLN010000186.1 GCA_945957305.1 uncultured Planctomycetaceae bacterium
TCAGGATGCAATGATCCTTGAAGACAGGATCGGTCTGCGCGTCTTCTTCCGAAAAAGGATTGACGCTAATGCCGTGGTGATCGAGGAACTGTTGAATCTTCATCGTCGATCCGGCGCGCTAAAACGCCGGCTTAGTAGGCTGAATCCCAGGTGCATGCCGCCCGCCTGTCGCAGACTTGATTACTTCTGGCGCAAGCTGTCGAGCATCTTGGCAAACGCATCGGCATTCGCAGTCACTGTGCGTTCAGGCCCGTAGAACTTGATGAAATGGTTGCCGTTTTGCTTCGTTTCGACAATCGCTCCCAGCATGCGATAGTGGGGGCGTTCAACTCCCGGGGCCATCGGCGCCGGGCGATCCATGTACGTGCCCGAGAGGTCGACGAACGTTACCTTTTGGCCGGCAATCTCTCGCTTCTCGATCTTAGCTTTATCTTTGGTGGCGCTGCCGTCAGGCTGGGAAAATTGCTGAATCCAGCGGTCGATATTGGCCTCGACGCCCCCCCCTGCCCCCATGACCGTCACGCGCCCCTCTTGCTCGTCCCCGTCGGACTTGGGAACCGCAAATTCGTGCTCGACAATGCGGGTTCGCGGCTGCCGGCTCGTCCAGTTCGCAGGCGCTTGCAGTTGAAACGTTCCGCCGATCGTGAACGTCTTGGCCGAATCATCGTCAGCACGCGCCGAACGCGTGTGTGAAGCCAGGCACGGGACCAATAGAGCGAATAGTGCAATTGACGATATGCGGATCATGGTGTGGGTTCCCTTGTTGAGTGTGCTGACACGCGTACAGCCTTATTTTCCCGCGATTGTAGCCGACGCGAGGCAGCCGGCCAATGAACCGCCCGGCCTCGCCGCCGAGTCGCCGCAGGGCCTACAGGCTGGTTGAAGAACGTGAAATCGCGACACGATGCAGTGCCAGGCTGTAAACGTCGTGCGCCCCAGCCCTGCGTGCACGCGGCGTGGGCGAGTTTACTGATTGAGCAGCACGTAAATCAAAGCTGCCAGAAACAGCACGAACAACGTCACCAGCACCCCCACAATCACACTGCGCTGGCTACGTGCCGTTTTGGCTTTTGCGCGTCCGGGCCTGACATGGGAAATCGGCTCTGGACTAAATACGCCGATCTCCACCGCGGCAATCGGTTCGGTCGCGACTGCCTCCGGGGCGGCAGGGGTGGCACCGACCATCGTGGCCGGCGCTTGCGGTAGCAACGCTTGGCGCAATTGAGGAAACACCTCGGCCGCGGGGCGCCATTGAGGCCACCCCTCGCGCCAGACCAGCGAGTCGGCCGGCACGCGTCCTTCGGCAACCCAATTGCGCATCATGTCCCCTGCCGCAGGACCGTATTTGGTAATCGATCCTGGCGGCAAGACATACCATTGCAAATGGGGTCCCTCGGCGATGGCGTCGGAAACGCCTTCCGGCGACTTTGCGCTAACCGCTTGCGCGCCATTCGTGGGTACTGTCGCCGCGCCAACGTGGACCGTCGTGACCGCAGGCTGGGCTGCCTGTGGTGCAGCAGTGCCAACGACCGCGGTCCGCAATTCGACGCTGGCGGTTGCGGTTCCTGCGTCACCGCCCCCCTCTTCAGACACGGACGGAATTTCGATTTTCCCCTGGCAATGCGGGCAAATTCCGCGCTTGCCTGCCAGGTGATCCTTCACATGGAGCGATTGCCCGCAATGCTTGCAGTCGAACTTGATGCCCATTCCGTCGATTCCCTAGCGCAGGCAGTCGCCGTCAGCGACCGACGACTCGCGAAGCTGTCGTGGCGGCACGAATGCAGCCATCGGCAACTTCCCCGGCTGTTATTCTAACGAATTCGCGAATTTTCGCGCCCTGGCTGGGCAGTTCGACCGGTGCGTAGCGACAGGCCGTGCCCAGCAGGAATCCGGCGCGTGATGCGGCACGGGGTTCAACGAGGACCTGCAACTCTCGCCCCAACAGAGTGTGAAAGTACCGGTCCCGCAAAGTGCTGGCCCATTGCGCCAGCACGTCCGCGCGAGCGGCTTTGACCTCGGCCGGCACCTGGTCAACCATGTCGGCAGCCGGGGTTGATCGCCGAGGGCTGAACGGAAAGATGTGGATCTTCGAACAGCCGATTTCTTCGACGACCCGGCAGGTCTCAGCAAAGTCTGCATCGGTTTCGCCCGGAAAGCCCACGATCACATCAGTCGTAATCGCGGGTTGATCGAGCACGTCGCGCACCAGCTGGCAACGATCCACCAGGCGGCGCGCCCCCCAGCGGCGCTTCATGCGCCGCAAAACGCGATCCGATCCGCTTTGCAACGAGATATGCAAATGCGGACAAATCCGGTCCGCATGCGCGGCCATTACCTGTAGCAATTCACGAGTGACCTCGGTGGCCTCGATGCTCGACAGCCGGATGCGAAACTCGCCGGGCAACCGTGACAACTGAGTAAGCAAATGCGAAAGCCTGACCCATTGTTCTTTCGGGCGCCCGCGATTGAGTTCGACGCCGTAATGGCCCAGATGGATGCCAGTGAGGACAAGCTCTCGATATCCATTGTCAAAGAGTCGGCGACATTCGTCGACGATATGTTCCGGCGGCCGGCTGGCGAGCGTGGGCCGAACCTGCGGGATAATGCAAAACGTGCAGTCGAGCATGCAACCGTCCTGCACTTTGACGTAAGCACGTTGACGCCGATCCAGGCCAGCTATGCCGGTCGGCACATCGACAATGCCGAAGCGGTGCAACAAGTCGGGCAGTTCGCGTTTGTCCGTCAGGATTTCGGCCACGGCCGGCAGTGCAGCAACCTCCCCTGGTGCACGCGTCGCATAGCAACCCATCACGACGATACGCGTGCCGGGATTGCGTCGCGCGAGTTGCCGAATCACCTGGCGGCTCTTGGCGTCTCCTTCGGCCGTGACGGTGCAAGTATTCACGACGCACAGATCCGCCGTTTCGCCATCCAGGGCGTCGCGATAGCCGATCGACTGCAGGCCCTCGCGCACGAACTGCGTTTCGTATTGATTGACTTTACAGCCGAGCGTGGCAGTTCGCAGGGTTGGCATGCGCGGTTGTGGCGGCCACGGAGAACCGCAGGAGGTTTTTGAATTCTGCTGTGCGAAAGCACTGCCTGACTCGCAGCCGGCGGCGTCACTCTTCCTCAATCGGCTCGATCGAGGCTGACATCGATCCTTGGCAGTTAGCGATCAGGCTATCCTTGCCATAGGCGTGAATCTGATCGCGTTTCAGCTCGGCATGCTCTCTCGTCGTGGTCAGGACAATGGCGCGCCCCGCGGTGTCGACCTCGGTAGCCAGCAAATATCCTTTTTCCAGCGGATGGCCAAAGAGCTCTTGCAACATGACCATCACGTAAGCGTACGAGTGATCTTCGTCGTTCCAGAGGATCACATTGTAGCGCGGCTGACGTTTGGGCTTTTTGGCCTGACGCGTCTTGCGCTCCTCAACGATCTCGGCGACGGGCACTTCGACTGCCGCTTGTCCGGACACGTTGCGTCCTCCCCTCGCTCCCAGAAGCGTTCTTCGCCGGTGGCCAATTGTCTCAATCTAAAACTCTTGCGCCCGGGCACTGTACAATTCTGTCATATCACCACGCCGGTGCAAGGGACATAACCCGGTGATCTCTCTGCCGTGGCGGTCTGGCCGCCAGCCATTATATTTAACTCCGCTGGCCGCCAAGCGGCAACTTCGCTGCGGCGCTCGCGGTTATTGCGAAGCGGACGATAGTAGTCGCCTGTGCCGTTCTGGACGACTGACGGCCAAGTCGACGCGGCACGGAGCGCCTTGCAGGGTCAGCGACCGTCTCGCGTCTTGTTCAAAGATCGCTTTTAAGAAAGTTCGTCGATGTCAAAACTGGATCAATACTTAGATCAGCACGGTGCCCGGTTCGAACAGGAACTGTGCGAATTGCTACGAATTCCCAGCGTCAGCGCCATGAGCGACCACAAGCAGGACGTTCGCGCGGCCGCGGAATGGGTGATGCGCCAGTTCCAGTCGCTGAAGTTCAAAAGCGAACTGATCGAAACGGCCGGTCACCCGATCGTCTACGCCGAGTCGCCCCAGGTGGCCGGCGCCCCGACGGTGCTGGTTTACGGTCACTACGACGTGCAACCCCCCGATCCGCTCGGTGAATGGCTCTCCCCGCCGTTCGAACCGACTGTCCGCGAGGGGAACCTCTATGCGCGCGGCGCCACGGACGACAAAGGGCAGATGTTCACGCACATCAAGAGCGCCGAGGCGTGGGTGAAGACCGCAGGGGCCCTGCCGCTGAACTTGAAATACATCATCGAAGGGGAAGAAGAGGTCGGCAGCGCCAACCTCGACCACTTTGTCGATCAGCACCATGACCAGTTGGCCTGTGACATTATCGTCATCAGCGATACCAGCCAATTCGCGCCCGGGCAGCCGGCGATCACCTACGGGCTGAAAGGAATTGCCTATTTCGAGCTGCGGCTGACTGGGCCCAGCCAGGATTTGCATTCCGGCGTCTTCGGCGGGGCAGTGACGAATCCGGCCAACGCTCTGGCCAAGATGCTATCGGCATTGACCAACGATAAGGGGCAGGTGCAGGTGCCGGGCTTCTACGACGACGTCATCCCGATTTCGGACGCGGAACGTGCGGCGATGAAGAAACTGCCGTTCGACGAACGCGAGTTCATGCAGCAGCTAGGGGTCGAGGCCGTGACCGGCGAGGCAGGCTACACCACGCTCGAGCGACGCTGGGCCCGACCGACTTGCGACGTCAACGGGCTCACCAGCGGTTACCAGGGCGAGGGTGCCAAGACCGTCTTACCCGCCCGCGCGAGTGCGAAATTCAGTTTCCGCCTGGTTCCCAACCAGCAGCCGGATAAAGTCGCGAAGGCGCTCGAGCCCATGCTGCGAAAGCTTCTTCCGCCGGGGCTGAAAATGGAGTTAATTAGTTTTCACGGCGCGCCGGGCGTGGTGGTTCCCCTGGAAAGTCCTTACATGGCGGCGGCCTCGAAGGCCATTGAGGCGGGATTCGGCCGGGCCCCGGTCTTTATTCGCGAGGGGGGATCGATCCCGGTCGTGTCGACCTTCCACGAAAAACTGGGAGTCGATACCCTGTTGCTGGGCTGGGGCCAAAACGACGACAACACGCATAGCCCCAACGAAAAATTCTGCCTGGCTGATTTCCATCGCGGCATCAAAGCTAGCGCCCACCTGTGGCAGGAAATCAGCACGCTGAAGAAATAGCTCCGCGTGGCCCAGTCGCGATAACGCCGCGTTTTTCACCAATCCAACAGTAGAAGTTCTCCGCCATGCTTGATCGTAAATTCATCGTCGAAAATGTGGACCTGGTGAAGAAGAATTGCGCCTTGCGCGGCGCCAAGGCGGACATCGATCGTTTCCTGGCCCTGGAATCAGAGCGTCGCGAGAAGCAGACCGAGGTCGAACAGCTGAATCGGCAGGCCAACGAGGTTTCGAAATCCATCGGTCAAACCAAGGACCCTGCGGAGCGCGAGGAGCGCAAGAACAAGGGGCGCGAGCTGCGCGAGCAAACCACCGCCGCGCAAGCCGAGTTGGACGCGCTGAGCGCCGAAATCGACGCCATTCAACGCTCGATCCCCAACCTGTCGCATCCGCAAGCGCCGACGGGGGCCGACGATCAGTCGAACCTGGAAATCCGCAAGGGCAAAAGCCCCCTGCCCCACTTCGATTTCAAACCGCTCGATCACGTGGCGCTAGGCGAAAATCTCAAGCTGTTCGATTTTGCCGGCGGGGCCAAAGTTGCAGGGCATGGCTTCTACTTTCTGCTCAACGATGCCGTGCTGCTCGAGTTGGCGCTGCAGCGCTACGCGCTCGATCTGCTCATCGCTGAGAAGTTTACCCCCACGATCACGCCTGACCTGGCGTTCAACAGCATCTTGCAAGGCACCGGCTACATACCGCGCGGGCCGGAGACGCAGATCTACAGTGTTGCCGACAGCGAGCTGAGCCTCGTGGCCACGGCCGAGATCACGCTCGGTGGATTGCTGGCGGATCAGATCATCGAAGCCGAGCGATTGCCGCTGAAGTATTGCGGCATCAGCCACTGCTACCGCACCGAAGCGGGCGCCCATGGACGGCAGACGCGCGGGCTGTACCGAGTTCATCAGTTTACTAAAGTCGAAATGTTCGCCTTCACGCTGCCCGAGCAGAGCGACGCCATGCTCGACTATTTCTGCGAGCTGGAAGGACGGATCTTTGACGGGTTGGGCATTCCCTACCGCGTCGTCGATACGGCCACCGGCGATCTCGGCGGGCCGGCGTATCGCAAGTTCGACCTCGAAGCCTGGATGCCGGGCCGTGGCGAGGCCGGCGAATACGGCGAAGTCACCAGCACGTCGAATTGCACCGACTACCAGGCGCGTCGGCTGGGGATTCGCTATCGCGTGAAGAATGAAAAAGGGACGCAGTTCCTGCACACGCTCAACGGCACCGCCATCGCCATTAGCCGCGCCATTATCGCCATCCTGGAAAACTATCAGCAGGCGGATGGATCAGTCCTGGTC
>CAMFLN010000187.1 GCA_945957305.1 uncultured Planctomycetaceae bacterium
GGTATTCGTAGCACACGACCTGCGTATCAGGCGTCACTTGATCGTCGTCGAAAAATTGCTTGCCGCCGCTCGAGACAACTGTTTGCGGCAAGCCGACGCCCAGCCCCCAGCGAGCCAGGTCGAGACCGTGAACGCCATTATTGCCCAGTTCACCGGTGCCGTATTGCCAGAACCAATGCCAACGATAATGGAAATGGTTGCGATTGAAGCTGCGGGCGGGCGCCGGCCCCAGCCACAGTTCGTAATCGACACCCGCGGGCGTGGGCTCGTCCATGGCGTGCCCGATGTTTTCCCGCCGCGAGGTGATCCAGCTGCGGGCGAAATGCAGCTTGCCAATGCCCCCTCCGGCGAGGAAATCGACCATCGCCTGCATCGATGCGCTCGAGCGTCGTTGCGTATCGACCTGGACTTGCCGATTGTAGCGCCGCGCGGCGGCGACCATTCGCTCGCCTTCGAGCACATTGTGTGAGCACGGCTTTTCGACCAGGACATGCTTGCCCGCGGCGCAGCCGTGAATCGTGGCCAGCGCATGCCAGTGATCGGGCGTGGCCACGACCAGCCCGTCAACCGCCGGATCATCGAGGATGCGGCGGAAATCACTCACCGCTTGGGGACTGTGTTGCTGCCCTTTTGAAACCGCCTCAGCCGCCGGGCCGATCACGCGCTCGTCGACGTCGCAAAGATAGGCGACCTCGACGTCCGGTTGTGCCGCCAGGACCGTGGCTAACGCCTTGCCGCGACCATTGAGTCCCATGACACCGACCACGATGCGCTCATTGGCACTGCGTGCTGCGCGCAGGAGTTCCGGCGAAACGGCGACCGCGCCCAGCGCGGCGCCTGTTTTCAAGAAAGTGCGACGATCCCAGGAACGACTCATGTGCAGTGCTCCCACCGGTCAAGGCACGGCTTGTTTACAAGCCCACGCGGCAATGATTCAGCATTTCTCGCGGCGTGGTGACATAGCTGGTATAGAAAGGACCAAACTCGGCGTACCGGGCGCTCGCCTCGTCAAAGCGCATGGTGTAGACGATTTCCTTCAAAAACGCCGGGTTGCGCGCCCAGAGCGTGACGCCCCATTCCCAATCGTCGAGGCCCACAGAGACGGTGATCAATTGGGTCACGCGTCCGCCGAACTTCATGCCGCTACGCCCATGCTCAGCCATCAGGCGATTGCGTTCGGCAAAATCGAGCAGGAACCAGTTTTCGCCGACCTTGCGCTTTTTGTTCATGGGATAGAAGCAGGTGTTCGGCCACGGCGGCAGGTCGGGTGTTAGACGCTGCTGCCGCATCATCACTTCGCGGTTTTCGTACGCCTTCAACTTGGCTTTGTAGGCCGGACCATTGGGATCCTCACCTTCCTCGACCAACCGCTTGCCATATTGCTCGACACTGGGAACGTATTCCGACACCTCGGTCAGCGAGACGAATGAATACGTCGGCACCAAGGCCGGACCCAAACGGCCAGAAAGCAAACGCTCGTGAATGCTGTCGACAACCAGCGGTTGCGGGTCCAGAACCATCAGGCCGAAGTCAGCCTTATGCCCGGCGACAATCGAGGTTTGCAGCCGGGCGGGGGCGCCGGTGGCTGCCGGGTCAAGCGTGGCAGTCAGTTCCTCGCAACCGGCGCGTACATCTTCAGGACGCATGGCGGCCAGGACAGCTCGATCAAAGCGATAATAGAAATGGCTGCAATGCCATCCCTCGTGAGGCGACAGGGAAACTTCGGATTCGCCAGAAGGCGGAGCATACGACATCGAAATAACCTAAAAAGCCGGCGTGTGGGAACGTTGAAGCGGAGTACAGCATAACACCACTCGGAGCGTCACGAAATCACCACCGGCCAGGCGTGGCGATCGTCGACAACTCTTGTCGCAGTCCGACGCTCGCGCTATTTGCTTTCCTTGCGCATCGCGGTCCAAGAGCCTTCGGCCTGACCGGCGTAGTCGGTCTCCCCTTTCATGGTGTCTTTGTCGATCGTCCCCTTGTAGCGAATGTCGTTTCCTTGCAGGTCGAAGGTGAACTCAATTTGGTCCCCGACGACGGTTCCTTTCAGGTCGGTTTCTCCAAATTGCCCCTTGTACGCGCCGGTAAGCGTTTCTCCCTCCTGCTTGAAAGCGAACTCTGGTGTGCCGGTATTGTCCCCCAGTTTCACTTCGAAAGTCCAAGCGCCCGACACGTCGATCTTTCGCCCGGTCCAGGTGCCGCTCGCTTGCCCATCGTAGTCAACCTCTCCCTCCATGAGATTGTCCTTGATGCTTCCGGTGTAGACGAGCTTGGCTCCCTGCACTTCGACCTCGAATTCGATCTCGTCCCCTTTCACCTTGCCGGTCAGATCCGCCTCGCCAAATCGTCCCTTGTATCGGCCTGTGAGCTTCTCTCCGTCTTGCTTGAACGTGAATACCGGCGTACCGGTTTGTCCCGCGACGTCGACATCGACATTCCAGCCACCGGTGACATTGGCCGCTGACGCGGTCTGGGCCATGACGGTGGTTAGTACCATGCCGACGAGCGCGCCGGCAAACGTCCGCTCTATGGCGCTCATGTTCGATTCCTTTTTGGTGGTGTGGAGAAATGAGGCCGCCAACTCAATCGCGCCGCCGCACATTTGCGTTGCATCTTGCCCCAGGCAAAAGTATAACAACTTACGCATCGGCGATTATTGATGGATCACATCGAGAAGCTGTGCGAAGCCTGACGCTGCGGCGAAAGGAGCCGGTCATGCCACGGGACACGCGCTGTCGGGGGCTGAGAGGAGCGGCGATTAATCGTCGCGCCTTTCTCAATACGACCGTTGCCGCTGGAGGCGCGGGCGTTACATTGCCGTCGCTCTTGGCGGCGCGCAGCAGTGCGCGGGCCGCCGGCGAGAACGTGCGCGACACCGCCGTGATACAAGTCTGGCTCGGCGGCGGACCCTCGCAATTCGAAACCTACGATCCCAAGCCCGACGCGCCGGCCGAGTACCGCGGGATGTTCGGCGCCATCTCGACGCGGGTTCCTGGCGTCCAGATTTGCGAGTTGCTGCCACGGCATGCCGAAATACTTGATCGCGCCGCGATCCTCCGTAGCGTCTATCACAACAGCGGCGACCATGACGCCGGCATGTATTTTTGTGTCACCGGAAAGACCACCAAGAATCAACCGTCGACAGGGTCGTATGTCTCGCGGTTGCGCGGCGCCAACCAACCGGGCTTGCCGGCCTACGTCCATTTGGGATTTCAGCCGGTGACCAACCTGGTGTTCGTGCCCAACTTCAAGGCCAGCTACCTCGGCGGTGGCTACGATCCTTTCTGCATCACCGATGATCCATCTGAGGCCAAATTTCAAGTTCCCAACCTGAGTCTGGCCGACGGCCTGACGATCGATCGCTTGGGTCACCGCCGGGAGCTCTTGGCGCACTTCGATCAGTTGCGGCGACGGCAGGAGCGGACCGGCGCGATGCGCGCTCTCGACCAGTTCGATCAGGCCGCTTATGAGATGGTGACCGGCGCCGCGGCGCGCCAGGCCTTTGACCTGTCGCAGGAAGACGAAACAACGCGGAAGCGCTACGGCCATCATCGCTGGGGACAAAGTTGCCTGCTCGCCCGGCGATTGGTCGAAGCGGGAGTCACCTTCGTCACGGTGAACTTCGACCCTCACTCCTTCAGCTTCGATCAGCACGCCAGCATCGAGCGTGGCATGCGCAGCGCCGGACCGCGCATGGACTCGGCCATTCCTTCGTTGATCGAGGACCTCTACCAGCGCGGGCTCGATCGGCAAGTCCTCTTGATTGTGTGGGGAGAATTCGGTCGGACACCGATGATTAACGCCGCTGCCGGCCGGGATCATTGGGGCCAGGTCATGAGCGTGCTCATTTCGGGCGGCGGCCTGCGGATGGGGCAGGTGATTGGCTCGTCCAATGCCAAGGGCGAGGTTCCCAAGGATCGCCCCTTAACTCCCTACGATGTGCTGGCTGTGATGTATCGTCACTTGGGGCTCGATCCTACGACCACGTTTACCGATCACGCGGGGCGCCCGCAGCCGCTGTTGAACGAGGGGACGGTGATCAGCGAGTTGGTGTAGGCAAAATGTCGAAGGACGAAGTGCCAATGTCGAAAGAAATCGGAATGCCGAATGACCGAGACGAGTGAACTCTTCTCGTCATTTGATCTTTCGCTTTTCTTTAGTCATTCAATTTTCGACATTCGTCATTGCTTCTTCCCCGGCGCCTGAATGCCACTCGGCTTCGTTCCCGGCGGCCGGCTTCCGGCTGGCTTTACCACCGGGGGCGTTCCTTTTTTGCCTGCGGCTTCGATCCGCGGCGTGAGAACGAGCGTGACTTTTGTTCCCGTGGGGGGAATCCGATCGGTCAACGCCTCGAACAGCAGCGCCTCGTTCGATTGACTGCTCTCGATGGGCAAATCCAGCATGGCGCTGTTGAAATTCGAAATGCAAATGAAATCGCCATCCTCGGCCTTGTAGAATTGCTGACCCGTGGTCTCGTCTTTCCAGAAGCCACTGCCGCCGAAGACCCAATTGTCCGCCATCGGCTGGCCGGTTTTCACATTGCGAATCCAGTCCTGGGCTTTGGCTTGCTGGCGTTTCCCGGCCGCATCGGTCCAGAAGAGCGTTACGTCGATGATCGGCCCGCGAGCGGGTGCGTATTGAGGAATGAATTGTGCCGGCGCCCCCGGCTCGGCCCCCAGGGCCACCAGCGCCGCATGTACCACCTGCGCCTTGGTCGGGACTGCCAGGATGGACTCATGCTCCTTGGTCCCCTTGAGGCAGGCAAACATTTCCAATTGCCCTTCGCGCAGGCAGACTTCGCCCACCATCACGATGCGCTTGTTCTTGGGATCGAGCCAGACTTTGCCGGCGGGCATCAGGCGACGCATGCCAGGAGGGTCTTTCGAGTCGTCGCGATCGACGGCCGGATCACTGTTTTTGGTCGCGGGGGCAGGGGTCGCTTGCTGTGCTGCGACCTCGCAGGTTAACCCGGCTACGATGACCAACAGCAGACCGCCGAGTGCCCCGCGCGCGACCACCGAGCCCATGTTTTGAACCCCCGCTACTGCAAAAAATTTCTGCACGAAAAAAATCCTCTTTTCTGCGCGGGTTTTAATCCGCGGCCACCTTGTTAAGATACTGCCGTGCTGGCGCGCCGTCCAACCGTTTATTGCGATCGCAAGCGAGCGCGCAGCTGCCGCTACGCTGACTGTTTTGCTTTGGTAATCATACGGCAGCAGTTCAGCAAACGGGCGAGCTTAATCCTTACGCACGACGTCGCCGACAACTGCGCACTTTGAATGGGCGACAGCCCACCGCCCCAGGAAATGAGGACCGAGCCACCGATGGCCACGATCTTATCGCGGAGCGTTTTACCCCTACGTGAACAAGACTCTCGACTGAACGGCTCTGCCGCGACGCGCCCCCTGTGGCATCGCTCTGCACCCAAAAACGTGTCGCGCGCCGAGAGCTGGAACACAGGCAGTTCAGGGTGGGCGGCGTGGAGCAAATACCTGTCGCAAAGACGGCAGCCTCGACCCGTAGCAGCGCTGTTGAGCAGCAAGCGCGCCGCGCTGCTTTGGGGAGCACCCGGATTCCCCGCGCCCAGTGCCGGTTCACGCTTGCCTGCCACCGCTGACTTGATTGTCGCACTCGAGCGTCTGGAGCGCGGCAAGCCCTGGAAGGGTACGCTGGCTCCGGGAGATTTGGTCACGTCCTGGCTCAGTGAAGTTGCTCATCGCCGCGGCACGGCGTTCGGCCTGGAATGCCTCGCGTGGTCACGCGCACTTCCCCCGCTGGCGAGCATGCTCGTAGCTGATCAATGGTGGCAGCTGTTCGAGCTGCTGTTGCAGGTTGCGGATGATGCGGCCACGAACGAACATGATCCGCTTGCCCGCCAATGGTTGGCGGCGGAATTGCCGCTGACTCTCGCCTATCTCTTTCCCGAGTTGAAACCGACACGAGAGTTGGCTGTCCGCGGAGCGCAAGCGCTCGCCGCAGGCGTGGCCACGTTAACCGCTGCTGACGGCATGCCCTTGGCAGTCCAATTACCGCGTGTGCCGACACTGCTGGCCACCTGGGGTCGCGCACGGCAGTTAGCATTGGCCGTGAATAAATCAGGCTGGGATGCAAAATCCGAAGAGCGCTACGCGGCTTTTGCACAGCATGTACTGCGGTTGGTTCGTCGTGGCGGCACCTTGGCGTTTGCCGCGGCAGATAGCCCCGCCATCGATCGTGCGCTATGCCAGGTGGCATTCGCGGGATTGTCGCGTCCCGTGCGGTCGCTCGTGGCAGAGTTGGTGCCCGGCTATGCGGGACCGCGCGGAGTGTCGGCCAAGCAGTTGCCACCGCCAGATGCTAACAGTGAAATCGCCGGCGTAAGCCTGTTGCGGTCCGCCTGGTCCGCGAGTCGCGAACGCATCACCATCGCCCGGCAAGGTCAGAACGTCCACATCGAGCTGGCGGCCGGTCGCGATCTACTGTGGTC
>CAMFLN010000188.1 GCA_945957305.1 uncultured Planctomycetaceae bacterium
GACACGCTCGTCGGCGACGATCGATTCACCGATACTTGGACGAGTGCCGAGAAACGCGGAACCGCCGTGGGCACATTTCATAATTACAGCGGTCCGAAAGAGGGCGGGGCGCGGATCGACTGGATTCTTACCCGGGGGCCGGTGCGGGCGCTTTCCAGCGAAGTGATCACCTATGCCGCGGCAGGGCAATATCCGAGCGATCACTTCCCCGTCGTGGCGACGCTGGGGTGGAGAAAATAGAGCGCGGGGTGGAGCAGCCGCGCAAAAAAGAAGCCTCCGCAGGTGGGGCAGGAACCTGCGAAGGCCAAACTGCCGCGAGCAAGCTCACGACAGTAAGTTCAGTATGCGCACTAATCGACGTAATGCAACGCGTGCGAGAGTCTCTTACGAATTTGTAAAGCGCTGACCCGTCCTCTCCCCCCAATTAGAGGCGCGAGGTACGAGAAACTCTCGCAAAACTGGTAGGGTTTTTGACCTCTCGAAATTTCAACGCTCGAGACGACTGCTTGCTTGGATAAGAGTCACGCAGACACAGGGCGCTGCCCTACCGCACAGTCCCGGAGTTCACGATGCCGAAAGTTTTGATGCCCATTGGTGACGCCACTGAAGTGCTGGACACGATGTACGCTTACTTCCGGCTGCCCGAGGACCATTTCGACGTGGTCGTCTGTGGACCAGAAGCTCGCTTATATCACATGGTGCTGCACGAGGTGCCGCCGCATGCGCAGCCTTCGTGGGACATTACCCGCGAGTCGCCGGGCTATCATCTTGCCGCGCGCGTGGCGTTTCGCGAGATCGATCCCACGGAATACGCAGGGCTATTCGTATCCGGCGGCCGCGCGCCCGAGTATTTGCGTTACGATCAAGATTTGCTGCGCATTACCAGGCATTTCTTTGCCGCGGGCAAGCCCGTCGCGGCCTTATGCCATGGGATCGAGATACTCACTGCGGCCGATTGCATCCGCGGGCGCACGGTAACGACCGTCGCCAAATGCGCGCTCGACGCACAGCAAGGGGGAGCCCGCTACGTCGACGAACCTTGCATCGTTGACGGCAACCTGGTCACAGCCCGCACCTGGCACGATAACACGTTTCTCTTGGCGGAATTTGTGCGCATGCTCAATCGGCAGGCTAAAAGTGCAGCTGCCACCGGATAATGCTCCGTACATGCGGAAAGACCTGCAATAGATCGGTAAGCGTGTCGACGCGCGTCTTCAATGCCCGGCCGCCGCCGCAAGCCGGGGATACAGCATCACGACGACGGCGACCATGATCAGGCCAAAGGCGGCCCAATCGGTCCAGCGCGGCGCTTCGTGCAGATACAGAATGCTGAATACCAAGAACACGCAGATGGAAATAACTTCCTGAATGATTTTCAATTGGGGGGCGCTGAACTGTGCATGCCCGATACGATTCGCCGGGACTTGCAACGCGTACTCGGGCAGCGCGATCAACCAACTCGCCAGGATGACCACCAACAACTGCGTTGACTTGAATCGCAAGTGTCCATACCAGGCAATCGTCATGAAGGTATTCGAGCAAATCAACAAGATCACGGTGGCCACGACAACTCCTCTACAAATAGGGGGCAAGCGTAAGGGACCGGTGCCGGCGCGGTTGGACGCCTGGCTCGCGGCCGAGAAAGCCGCTGTAAACTAAGCTTTTACGGTCCCACGCGGCGAGACAGCTTTTCCCGGCTTTTTCCCGCCCGGCCAGAATTGATTGCTAGCGCGCCGGTAGTAAACCAATCTGCCAGCCGAGCGAGCCTTTGATTGTTTCGTCACCAGGGGGGGCTATAATTTTCCGGTGTCTGGCAGTCGTCCGCGTCTCGAGGATTTACGCGGCGCATCAGAGTCTCGGGAGGCCGTGGCCATGTCCCGCCGGTTGAATTTTGCACTATTCGGTTGCTCCCTCGTGCTGGCTCTGGGGCAGGTTTCCGCCGCGGCCAGCAAGGATAAGGACGCAGACAAGAGCACATTCCTACGTCTGGCTCGCGACGAGCGTGAGCAGCCTGTCGCCATGGAAACGGCGATCGTCCGTTACAAGATCGCCGGCCAGGATCAGCAGCAGGTGCTCGTGGACCTGATCGGCGCTGTGCATATCGGCGAGAAATCATATTACGACAACTTGAACAAAGAATTCGAACAGTACGACGTGCTGCTGTATGAACTCGTGGCGCCGGAAGGGACACGCATTCCGAAAGGTGGCGGCACCGGCAGCGGCCATCCTGTTGCTCTGCTGCAAAACGGCATGAAAGACATGCTGGAGCTTGAGCATCAATTGCACCACATCGATTACGAGAAGGACAATTTCGTCCACGCCGATATGTCCCCCGACGCGTTTTCCAAGTCGATGGCCGACCGGGGCGAAAGTATGTGGACCATGATGTTTCGCATGATGGGACAGCAGATCGCCCAGCAGAATAAGCATCCCGAGCGAACGTCAGACGTCGATTTGCTATTCGCCCTCTTCGACAAGAATCGGGCGCTCAGCTTGAAACGCGTCATGGCTGAACAATTCGAGGATCTCGAAGGAGCCATGGGCGCACTCGAAGGGCCCGGGGGATCGACCTTGATTGCCGAACGGAACAAGGTCGCGCTCAAGGTACTGGCCGAACAAATCGCTGCGGGGAAAAAGCAAATCGGCATCTTCTACGGCGCGGGGCACATGCCCGACATGGAGCAGCGGCTCGTCAAGGAAATGGGCGCCAAGCGCGACGCCGAACGGTGGCTAAAGGCCTGGGACTTGCGCGGCAAGGCGAAACACGGTGAGGCGCGCGAAAGCGGCGCCAAAGCGGAATAGAGCCGAGCGCTTCGCTGGTTTACTGCGCGGCCTGCCTCTTTCGAAGAGAAAAACCTGGCGAGCTTGCCGGTTATCTCACAGCGCGCCGCGTGCCGAAGGTTTAATCGTTTCGCCCAACAGCAAGGCAACGCAGGAACGCTACTCGGTGGTAAAGCCCTTGGCGTCGAGCGCCAGGTCGGCCTGGGCGTCATGCGAATAGAAGTGGCGACCAATCACGTCGGCCAGGTGAGCGACGAAACGGCGGCGGAAATCTTCTTCGGGCAATGAGGTATCAACCCCGCGATTCGGCGGAAATATCACGCGCGGAATCGACTTTTGATAAACCACCTTGGCTCCGTCACTGACGTCATAGACGGTGACCGCGACGCGGGCTTTGCCCTGGTACAGAGTCTGGCTCTGGTACAAGCTGAATTCCTCGACGTCGATGCCGACGACCATATCCGCTTTGAGGGCCTGACCGACCTGGGCGAAATCGTCCCAATCGTGTTCGTCGGTCCACTCGGCCACTTCACGCGGATCGACAATCGAGATCTTGCGCACACGCTGAGCCATTAAGCGGCCGAGTTCGACGGCCATGTCCTGCGAGGAGCGCGTCCCGGTGGAATATTGCAACTCGACCAACGGGCGGCAGACGATCGCCACGCGCTTGTTGCGCAGGCCGTTGTAATCGGCGTCGACGTCGTTCCCTTTGACCAGCCAGGCGGCGGTAGCCAACGCGTTGACGCAGCCCGTCTGCGACGTAGCGAGCGCCAAGAGCACCAGGCAGGCCCAGCCCGAGTGCTGATGGGAGAAACGGGTTGTACGGTCCATCGTTAAACCCTCGTTGCGTTATTTTCCGCTCTTGCCCGCGGTCCGTGAATGAGCGTCTTGCTCATTCGACCGCCAGCCGGATGCCCCAATCAATCAATGTTATTGCCGCAATGGTCAAGGCCGCGCTGGCCAAGACCCAATCGCTGGGCGGTTTGATCAGCCATTTTCCTCGCGCCGCCGAAATCACGCACAGCGGTGCGCCACCGATCGCCAAAAGTGCCAGCAGCCCGCCGCCCACGTTGGTCGCAAAAGCGGTGCGCAAATGCCCACGCATCAGGTGCGACCAGGACGTCGTCATTCCGCAGGAAGGACATCTCACGCCGAATAGCCATCGAAAGGTGCAGGGGGGTAATCCCAACTGCTGGTGAGTTCCTAGACCGGAGGGACTTGGTTCGAGCCATGCAGCGACGATTAGCAGGCCAGCGAGGCCCAAGCCGCACGCAGCAACGAAGATCCGTTGCTCGCCCGAAAACTGCTCCGCGGTCGTAGGAACGTTGGTATTCAAGACAGAACGAGAAGGCGCGAGAGAATAGCTGTCGTCCGGGGGGGCCGCAATACCGATTTGCCGCAGGCCTCGGGTCGTTTTGCCGCCGGCATAAGATCGCTGGGGCCTGCTATCAGGTTAACCGAGGTCCCACTGCCCTGCGCAGTGAAAGTCAGACGCAACGCCAGCGCCGCCTGGGGCGGAATGCTGTGGACAATCACAAACCGGGTTGGTTTACGCCTGGGAAGGGGTCGCTTGCGTCGCAGCCTGGCTGAGCCGGTCTGCCTCGGGCCCTTGGACGCAGAGGCGATTGATTGCCGTCGCCCGCCCGGTGATTTCGTCCACATCGACAATCGTGCCACACAACCGCGGATCGCCGGTGGCCACCTCGAAATGGGTGGGCAGGAACGTCCGCGTCGTTTCCAGCACGCGATCGATCCGCCGGCCCAGGATGCTTTCATAGGGGCCGGTCATGCCGACATCGCACTGAAAGGCCGTCCCGCCCGGCAGGAGTTGTTCGTCGGCCGTGGGCACGTGCGTATGCGTGCCGAGAACGGCCGAAACGCGTCCATCCAAATAGCGCCCCATCAATTGCTTGTCGCTCGTCGCCTCGGCATGGCAATCAAGGACGATCACCTTGATCTCCTGGGGCATGTTGGCGAGTACGCGATCCGCGGCCGCGAAGGGACAGTCCACCGGGCGCATGAAGACGCGTCCCAACAGGCTGAAGACGCCGACGGAGATTCCGTTGCGCGCCTTCACCACGGCAAATTCATGCCCCGCCGCTTCGGGGGGGTAATTCGCCGGTTTGACGATGTTCGATTCCTGGTCCATCAGGGGCGCGATCTCTTGCCGCCGGTAGATGTGGTCCCCTAGGGTGATGCAATCAACGCCGGCGCGAATCAGCTCGCGATAAATCGCGGGCGTGATGCCTGACCCGCCCGCGGCATTTTCGCCATTGGCGATCACCAGGTCGAGCTTTTCGCGAGCAATCAGGCCGGGCAAGGCTTGCACAATAATGTGCCTGCCCGGCTTGCCGACGACGTCACCGATTAACAGGATGCGCACCGTAATTGTCCTTCATAGCTCGCCGCTCGGCAGGCCACGATGAGCCTAACGAGCGATCTCCGTGAATCGCGATTCGCGAAGCACAGTGACCTTGATCTCACCGGGGTATGTCAGTTGTTCTTCAAAGGCTTTGGCAATGTCGTGGCAGATTTTTGCCGCGGAGGAATCGGTCGTGTCCTTGGCGCTAGCCAGCACGCGCAGTTCGCGTCCGGCCTGGATGGCAAAGGCGTGTTCCACACCGGGGAAACCGCAAGCAATGGTTTCCAGCTCTTCCATGCGTTTGATGTAACGCTCCAGAGTTTCGCGCCGTGCGCCGGGGCGCGAGGCACTGCAGGCGTCGGCCGCCGCGACGAGGACCGTGTAGGGATTGTCGATCCGCAGATCGTCATGATGGCCGAGCGCCGCGTGCACAACCTCGGGCCGCTCACCGTGCCGTTTGAGAATATCGGCGCCGATCTTCGGATGTCCCCCTTCGGCTTCGTGGTCGGCCGCTTTGCCAATGTCGTGCAATAGGCCGCAACGCCGCGCCAACCGCCCATCGAGCCCGATTTCCTCGGCCATCATACCAGTCAGGAAGGCCACCTCGATCGAATGCCGCAGCACGTTTTGGCTGTAACTGGTGCGGAAACGCAGGCGGCCTAGCAAATGGATGATCTTCGGATGCAAACCCGAGACGTCCGCTTCTTGTGCGGCCTCTTGACCGAGCTGTTGCAGGTGCTTTTCCAGCTCGGTCTGCGTCTCGGCGACGATCTCCTCGATCCGCGTGGGGTGGATGCGGCCGTCGGCGATAAGTTTATTCAGCGAGATGCGGGCTACTTCGCGGCGGACCATATCAAACCCGCTCACGATCACGACGCCCGGAGTGTCGTCGATGATAACATCGACTCCGGTGGCCTTTTCAAAGGCGCGGATGTTGCGGCCTTCCCGGCCGATAATGCGCCCCTTCATGTCGTCGTTGGGGATATCGACCGTGCTGGTCGTGGTTTCGGCCGTGTGCGGGGCGGCGTAGCGCTGCAAGGCGGTAATGAGAATGTCGCGAGACTTTTCTTCGCAGACTTCGGCCATGCGGCGCTCGTGCTTCATGATCAGGGCGCCCGCTTCATGCTGCAGTTCGGTGTCGAGCTGTTCCAGCAGCCGGCGCGTCGCCTCTTCCTTCGACAGTCCGCTGACCTGATGTAATGTTTGCCGCTGCAGGTCGAGGACTTTCGTCAGCTCGTCGTTGCGGCGGTTGGTCTCTTCAATCCGTTCGGCCAGCTTGCGCTGATTCCCTTCGACCATTTTCTCCTGCTTGCGAAGTTGTT
>CAMFLN010000189.1 GCA_945957305.1 uncultured Planctomycetaceae bacterium
CGGATCAGGTCCACCGCCTTGGAGAGAATCGTCAAGTTGCGCAGGCCGAGGAAGTCCATCTTCAGCAGGCCGGCGCGCTCGACGTCGCCCATGGCCCATTGCGTAATGACTTCTTCCTTCCCCTGCACGCGCTGCAGCGGCACGTATTCCCTGAGCGGCCGATCCGCGATCACCACGGCGGCCGCATGGGTGCCCACGTTGCGGGCGAGCCCCTCGATCTTCATCGCCAGATCCAACAGTTCGTGGACCTCGCCATCGTTGTTGTAGGTGCGTTTCAGGTCTTCGCTGGTTTCCAAAGCTTCTTCCAGCGAGATTCCCAGCTGCTCCGGCACCATCGCCACGATCGAATCGACGCGGGGAATGGGCAGCCCTAAGGCGCGCCCTACATCGCGAATGGCAGCGCGTGCCGCCAGCGTGCCGAACGTGCCAATTTGCGCTACGTTCTCCGAACCGTACCGCTCCTTGACATAGGCAATGACTTCTCCACGGCGATCCTTGCAGAAGTCGATGTCGATATCAGGCGCTTCCAGGCGGCTGATGTCGAGGAACCGCTCGAAGAGCAAGTCGTACTTCAAGGGGCAGACATGGCTCAGATGCAAGGCAAATGCCACGAGCGAGCCCACGCCCGATCCCCGGGCCGTCGCCGGAATGCCGCGGTCCCGGGCAAAGCGGACAAAGTCCCAGACGATCAGGAAGTAATTCGGGAAGCCGAGCGTATCGATGACCGACAGCTCGCGCTCCAACCGTTCAAGCACGACGGGCGCCAGCTGGCCATCGGAGAGAAAATCAGGTTGGCGAACGTAGCGCTCGCGCAAGCCGGCCAGGCAGAGTTCGCGCAGATACTCCGTTGAGGATTTCCCTTGCGGCACATCGAACGTGGGAAAATGGCGTTTGCCCAGTTCGAGGTCGATCGACACGCTGTTGGCGATCTCTTGGCTGCGGGCCACGGCATCTTCCAGGCCTGGGAACGCCTGATACATTTCGGCCGGTCCGCGCAGGTAAAACTCGTTCCCCTCCATCCGCATCCGATTCACATCGGTGCGAAAACGGCCCGTGTTGATGCACAACAGCACGTCCTGTGCTTCGGCGTCCTCGCGGTCGACGTAATGTGCGTCGCTGGTCGCCACCAGCGGCAGCCCCATACGCCGCGCCACGTCGACCGTTGCTTCCAGCGCCATGCGCTGGATTTCCAAGCCGTTGTTTTGGATTTCCAGGAAATAGCGATTACCGAAGGTCTTGTGAAACCAGGCAACGATGCGTTCCACCTCGGCCCAATCGGGCTCGGCCGAATTGCCGCGGAGTAGCGTGCGGCTTAGCTCGCCGGAAACGCACCCACTGAGACAGATCAAGCCTTCGCTATGTTCGGCGAGGGCCTCCTTGTCGATGCGCGGCTTGCGATAGAAGCCATCCAGGAAAGCGGTCGAAGCGAGCTTCACCAGGTTCTGAAAACCGGTGCGGTTTTGCGCCAGCAGCGTCAGGTGGTAACTGGCTTCCTGGTTGGCATCGGCCTCTTTTTGAAAGCGGCTCCCCGGCGCGATATACGCTTCGTAACCGAGGATCGGATTGATGCCGGCCCCTTTGGCGGCGCCGTAGAATTCCAGGGCCCCGTACAGATTGCCGTGATCCGTCAAGGCCAGGGCGTCCATCTCCTGGCTCTTGGCCTTGGCAATCAGGCGATCGATCGGGCTAGCGCCGTCCAGCAGGCTGTAATGGCTGTGGCAATGGAGGTGAACGAAGCGCCCAGCAGTGCTCATGCGATCCTCGAGCGGCAGAAGAATCCGTTCGGAAAAAATGCCGGCGGCACCGCGCGTGTAATCGTAGCGCCTAGCGCGTCAGATGCCTGAGTGCTGCGTGTCCGGCAGAGGGCATTTTACCAAACTGCCCGCACCGCCAAAAGCGGCCGTCACTCTTCCTGCGGGCGGCCGATCGCGCGCAGATACGTGGCCAGCCGGCTTTGCAAATCCAGCAAGTTCTGCCACTGGCGCAAATCGACAGAGATTCGTTCTTTCTTGTCGTCGATCTTTACGGACTCGAGCAAGGTGCGGATGCGCACGTGCAAATATTCCAGCAGCTCGGAGAGCTGGGCGGCCTGGCAAGGCCCTAAACGTTCGGGCAACTCGGGTAGCGACAGGCGATGGAGTATCGCTTGCGAGCCCGTAGCGCCGCTCCAGCCCAACTCGAAGTCCAGACTCGCGTCGAAGCCTTCTTCGTCTTCTTGGTCGCGCACCACGGTGCCGAGATTCGGCGCCTCGGCATCACGCAGACTCGCTAGACGCTGTGCAATCTGCTCCTGGGAACCGTAAAGCAGAACCGAGCGGCCCACGGCGATCATGTCGCCGTAACGAAGAATGCGCAAATGCGTATCGTCGCCGTTGACCTTGGTACCGTTGGTACTGTCGAGGTCAGTGAGAACGACTTTGTCCTGGTCCTCTTGGATCTTGAGGTGGACACGGCTTACCCGCTCGTCGGCGAGCTGGATATCGTTACCTTCCTCGCGACCGATGGTGACGGGCGTCGACAAATCGTCGTACAGCCGCCCCCGGTCAGCACCGTCGAGGATCCGAATCGTGACGAGGGCCATGGGCCTGCTAGGGGATAGCGGTTTGCTTGCCGCGGAGCAGAGTTGCCGGCACACACCGTGCCCGGGGCGCATTATCGGCACGTGTCGTGCCTGCGCCAGCCACCCGCCGAACCCTGGCGGTATGCAACGTAACCCATCGGCTCATCATTACTTATAGCATGCTATCAAAAGCGGGGTCAACCAGGGAAAAGGGTCTGACCCCCCATAAGTCTCGATAGAACAAGGCCGTAAGGCGCTGCCGACACCCCCGGGGGGGCCGCAATTTGAACGGCAATCTTGCCTCGACCTTTGAACTTGGCCGCTGGGCCGGAAATCGACTAAGGATCAAAATATTCAAAATAATTTAGGGAATATAGTTGCAGCGACGGTAACGTTAGGTAATCATGTGCAAGTGCTTGCAGCTGTGCAGGCCTTTCTCTACGAACTGAAGGCGACGCTCGTGATCTGAACCCGGGAACCACAATTTTTTAGAGTCGAGCGTTTCGCTCCTCTGGTTTCCGTTGGGCGTCGTCCTTGTGATTAGTTCTTCCTTTGTGGTGCGATGTGGGCTTGTATCGCCGTCGCCACTGACGAAGGCCTTATCGCCGAGATGCCGCCGAAACGAAATCCGGAATGACCACGTCGATGGTCTTTGCGGACGGTTGCGAGGCCTGGGCAAGCAAGACTTTTAAACAGGATAAAGCTAACGCCGTACAAGAACCGGTTTGTTTGGAACGCTAATGATCTGAACCGAGAACCCCAAAATTATTGCGCAAGTGTGGCGTCACGCATGCGCGCCGTACGAGTCGAGCCGCTCCTGGTTCCTCGTGGGTTCTCTTCTGGCAACCTCCCCGTGATCCGTTCTTCCGCTGCGATTGCGCGCTTGCGCCATTCGAAACGAGGGAAGGCCTGATCGCTGAGAGTTTGCCGTTACCCACATGGTGCAGCGGCCAATTGCCGGCGTGTTTGCAATGACTCGCAAATTTTCGGGACAAAGCTAACGACTCAACACCAGGAAGAACCCAGAGGCGCAAATGAGTATTAAGGCCCTATTTCGCGCGTGCGCGCTTGCCGTGCCTGTCGCAGGCTTTTGCTTGTCGACACCCGCATCCGCCACGACCCTCTTTGACCTGATCAGCTTGAATCAGTCGATCACGGTCGGGACGTTGCAATTCAGCAACTTCTCGTACGGCAGCACGGGCGATATGCCGGCGGCGGCGGGCGTGAATGTCGACGCCTACACCGACCCCATCACGCTCGATTCCGGGCTGCGGTTTCAGGGCGCGTTTCTCGATTTCCCGGGGTCCGGTGGTTCGGACGCGCTGATCAATTTCACCGTTACCGAGCTTTCGGCCACGAAGCTGGTCACCGGCGTCACGTTGGCCGGCAATCCGGCGGTCATTCCGCTGGGGCCGACCTCGAGCGGAACCGCAAGCGTGACCGAGACCTTCATCCCAACCGATCCGAATCTGACGCTGCAGATTTATGCCAGCGCGATCAATGGCGCTCCCGGTCCGTCGAAGTTGACTGACACTGGGGTGTTCAGCACCGGCCATGCGACGGTCTTTGTCCAGAAGGACGTCCTGACCTTCAACAGCGACTTGACGGGCGGAAGTATTCCCATCCTCTCTTTCATCACTCAGACGTTCCACGAAACCGATCATAATATTCCGGAGCCGGCCACAGTCATGCTCCTGGGTATTGGTTTCGTGGGTTTTGGACTGAGCCAGCGCCGCCGTCGCTCGGCGTAGCTGAATGCTGGACGCAACTATCTTTACCGCGACGTCCCGCGCGGTGAGGAATCTGTCTTAAAAGCCCGGCCGCGCCTCTGGCGGCCGGGCTTTATTTTTGGCAAAAGCGGCGAACGCCCCAGACCGTCCCCAACTCACAAGCGAGGGCGATGGAGTCCGTCGCCACGGGGGTGGCAAGTCTGCCCCCAAGGCGCGGCCTAGGGGCGTGCAATTGGCCGGCCCCACTGCCAGGCTCGGATCTGTGATCCGACGGGTTTCCTGTTTTCCTTGATTGACAGAGGGGAGGAGTCAGGTACAATCCACGACATGGGATTGAGACTGAGTCTCAATATCTATTGGTTCTTGGTGGTGGTCCTCAAGACCTGAGATCGGATATCAAGCCATGGCATCTGCGACGTCTTTGCGACCCCTGTCACGCCGGTCTGCGTTTACGCTGGTTGAGTTGTTGGTGGTCATCGCGATCATCGGCATCCTCGTGGCCTTGCTCCTTCCGGCCGTGCAAGCCGCACGCGAATCCGCTCGCCGTACGCAATGCGCCAACAATCTCAAACAGATGGCCCTCGGGATGCACAACTACCAATTGGCCGCCGGCGTCTTTGCGCCGGGGATGTGCGTTTCGCGCGGTGTCTCCACCAGTGCCGGTGGCAATAACTCGGCACAATCGCGCATTCTGCCCTACCTCGAACAGGGCAACCTCTACAGCCAGATCAATTTTGCATTGCCCTACGATAGCTGGGTCTTCAGCGATGGAACTAAGCTCGCGACGTCGCGCATTGCAACCTACGTCTGCCCCTCGGAAGTCCACGACGAGCCAAAGGTCTCCGCAACGACGGGCGCAGTCACCAATTATCCGACCAATTACGCGGCGAATATGGGCACCTGGCTGGTCTTTGATGCCAAGCCCTTTGTCGGCGGGGACGGCACCTTCGCCCCGAACCTATTCCTCACCCCCTCAAGCGTTACCGACGGACTCAGCAATACTTTGATGTTTGCCGAGGTCAAAGCCTTCAACCCCTGCTTGACCGGCGCCACCACGCCGTCGATTCCCATGCCTGTCAGCCCCGCCGATGTCTGCGGCTTGGGAGGAACGCCCAAGATGGATCCGAATTATCTGGTCAATTCCGGGCATACCGAGTGGGTCGACGGAAAGGTCTTGCAAACTGGCTTTACCGCCACTTTCCCCCCGCTGACTCAAGTCATGTGCGCCAATGGCAATGCCATGTACGACATCGACTTTGTGGGCCAGAGCGAGGGGCGTTCAACGACGATTCCGACCTTTGCTGCGGTTACCTCTCGCAGCTACCACACCGGTGTGGTCAATGTCGTCCTCATGGACGGTTCCGTCCGCGCTATCTCGGGCGGTGTCGATCGCCTGGTATGGCAAGCCGCCGCCACGCGCGGTGGAGCCGAAGTCGCTAGCTTGCCGCAATAGAGGCGTGTAGGTCCCGGGCCTGCCGCGCATGTGCCTGCCATAGAGCGAATCAGATCGATTCGGCCCTTCCAGAGGTCATAGGCCCCATTCTCGGGCGCCGTACTCGGTAAGCGACGGTGCGCGGGTGCCCGCCCGTTGTCGTTTTTACATGGGGTATGAGTGGTGGGAACTTACCCAGATCTCGCTCTGTTAAGCCGCGTTAACTTACATGCTGCAAGTCAGTTACGGAGAATGTGGTTCAACGGGGCGCAGCAAAATCTTGTTTCTGGCATGGGGGATGCATTACTCGGCTCGCGACCTGGGAACGATCGCACGAAGGGAGATACTCGAATGGACCTCGACAACAGGGTCGCCTGGATGAGAGAGCTTTTTGGCCGCCTGGAACGCTCGAACGACCAGGCGCAGGCCGCACCCGGGGCACCCCGCCCCTACCTGGCCCGTGTCATCGAGCATGATCTCAGCGAATTGCGCCGCCTCTTTCACTCGGTACGCCGCGAGACCCTGGCAGGAACTCTATCCTAGCGCGGACCGCCCTAGCGCTCGATACGCGCCAGAGGGTTGACCCCTCTTGGATGCCCGACATTCGGGCGAGACGCTCGATCGCTTCGGTCCGCCTGACGACACTCCCGCCAACCTCCCGCTACTTTGTTTCCGCTCAAAGGCCGGCAGGGATCCCGCATCCTGCCGGCCTCCTTCATGCGCCCAGCGCGGCAA
>CAMFLN010000190.1 GCA_945957305.1 uncultured Planctomycetaceae bacterium
AACGCCCAATGCTCGCGCTCGTAATCCGTGATTTCACGTTCCGCCGGCGGGGAAAGCGCTGCGGCAACCTCAGCGCCCGCAGCCAAACGTAGGCAAAAAGCAATCGCCAATATTGCCAAGACAAATCGCATCAGGCGAGAATCTCCCGCACGACCTGGCCAGCCACATCAGTTAAACGTTCTTCACGGCCATTGTGCGTGTAGGTCAACGCTTCGTGATTCAGCCCCAACAAGTGCAAGATCGTAGCGTGCAGGTCATGTACGTGCACTTTGCCTTCGGCCGCGCGCAAGCCGAACGGGTCCGTCGCACCGTAGGCCATACCGCGGCGAATTCCGCCGCCGGCTAGCCAGATGGAATAGCCCCAGGGATTGTGATCGCGACCGCGCCCTTGCTCGCTCATGGGCATGCGGCCAAACTCTCCTCCCCAGATCACTAACGTGTCATCCAGTAGCCCGCGCCGGCGCAAATCGGTAAGCAGACCGGCCACGGGCTTGTCAGTCTTGCGACAATACTCGCCATGGTTCTGACGCACGTCGTTGTGGGCATCCCATCCGTTGGTGTCGCCCGAGTAGAGTTGGACGAAGCGCACGCCGCGTTCGATCAAGCGGCGCGCCAGCAAGCAGCGCCGACCGAACTCGTCGGTGTGTTTTTCGCCAATGCCGTAGAGGGCTTGCGTTTCGGCTGTCTCGCCAGCCAAGTCCACGACCATCGGCGCCGCGATCTGCATGCGATACGCCAATTCGTACGAGGCAATCCGCGCCTCGAGCGCGCTATCGTCGCGGCGTTGCTCGGCGTGGCGTCGATTCATATTCTGCAAGAAATCGAGCAGGCCGCGTTGTTCCCGCGCTGAGACTCCCTGCTGGGGTCGCAGATCGACAATCGGCGTGCCGCCCGCCCGAAATGTTGTCCCTTGATACGTTGCCGGAAGGTACCCGTTGCCCCAAGCGGGCGGTCCCCCTTTGATTCCTCCCCCCGGCTCGGTCAAAACGACAAACGCGGGCAAGCTGTCGTTTTCCGTTCCGAGTCCGTAGGTGACCCAGCTCCCCAGGCTCGGCCGCCCCATCAGGATGCTGCCGGTATTCATCTGGTAGACCGATTGCGGATGGTTCACGCTGTCGCCATGGCAGCCGCGCAAGACGCACAGCTCGTCCGCCACGGTGGCGATGTGGGGCAAAAAATCGCTGATCTCTAGCCCCGCTGATCCGCGCGGCCGGAATGGCATCACCGGCCCCAAGAGCGGGTTATGCGCCACCTTTCGCCGTGTCATGACCGGGCCGATCGAGTCGGGCAGAGGCTGGCCCGAGCAGCGGGCAAGTTCCGGCTTGGGGTCAAACAGGTCCACATGGCTCGGACCGCCATGCATGAAGAGATAAATGACTCTCTGCACGCGGGGTGCGAAATGCGGCTCCCGCGGCGCCAGCGGTCCTGGCCGCGTGTTGGACGTCGTCGCCGCGGCGGCTTTTTCTTGCGCGAAAAGGGTGGCGAGCGCAACTCCCCCCAAGCCCCCGCCCGCGTGCGCGAGAAAGTGCCGGCGACTAACCGTAGGTGTGAATTTTTGAATTTCGCGCATCAGGACAAGTCCGGGCTCTATTGCCGAAACTCATGCGCAACGCGCACAGCCGGCGTGCTCGTACGAGGCTCTTAGTATAGACGACCCGCGGATTTGGCTACCACGAAATCAAGAGGCAATCCTGACCGTACCGGGGGATCCGGGAACCACCGAACGTCCCTAACGAGAACATTTCGAATCGATGTACTTGCGGTGCACGTCCAGGTAACACTCGCGGGTCAGCTTGTCGATCTCGGCAGGACCGGGGAAACGATCCGCAAAGCCGGGCACCACCCGATCGATCGTCATGCGAGCGGTTTCGACCAGGTGAAGCAGCAAATCGCGCGGATCTTCGTCCCCTACGGCAAAGCGGATCGTCGTCGCTTCGATCCCTGTGCGCGCGAGTTCTTCCGGCGGCAGCTCGGAATGCGTCGTCAGCGCGGGGCAGCTTATGATCGTGTTCGATTGCCCCAGACTGATCATGTGTCCGAAGGTGGGAGACAGGTTATCAAAGAAGCGCTGAAAGGCGGCGGGCGGAATGCCCGCTTGCTCGAAATCGATGGTAAATAGCGGCGCCGGCAAACCAAGGAACAGCAACTCCTCGCGGAGCTGGAAGTTTTCGCTCGCGGGCAGGATATTGGCGTGGACAGTAATCTGCGGATGAGAAGCCAGGAAGCGCGCCAGGATGCTGGTGTTAATGCATTTGGCGAGCATGCGATTTTCGAGCGTGCGGATGCCTTGCATCACTTCGAACGCCGCATCGGCATTTAGAAATGCCCCTTTGACGTAGTACACGTTCCAAAACAAAGTATCCCGCCACGACACGCCGCCAGCCGACTCTCCCTTCGGTATAAACATGTCTTCGTTCCGTCCGATCACCACCCCGGCGACGACCGTTCCGGAACCGGAAAGATCCTTGGTATAGCTGTGCACGACGAAGTCAGGCCGTTCCGTAGGATCATCTCGCTGCAACGGACGAGTTAAAAACGGCGTGCCCACCGTGGCATCGAGAATGACGCGCAACCCCGCGCGATGCGCGGCGCGGCAAATCGCCGGGACATCGAGCACATAGCCGTGCGGGTTGCAAGGGCTTTCGAGATAGACGTACGCGCGACGCCCTGCCGACAGCCGGTCTTGATACGTCGATTGGGCGCGCTGCCAAGCCGTGAGAAAATCGTCGGCAGTGGAACCGTCAAACGTTTCGACGCCAATCGCCAGGTTGCCTGGCTTGGCATACCAGTCATGGATCAACTGATGGGCGCCGCCGTAAATGTTGCGGCTGGTGATCAGCACATCGCCGGCACCCAAGAGGTGCGCCAAAACCGCGTCGATCGCCGCCATGCCACTATTGAAATTCCAGGCGAAATACTCGCCCGTGTACGGTCCGGCTTCGAGATCGACGATATAGTTCGCCAGCGACACCGAGGTGGGGTTCAACAGCCGTGAATAGATCTCGAGCAACAGCTCCTTGCCTTGAAACGCATCGGCAATCCATTCCGCGCAGGCGTAGATATATGTCGCCGTGCGCGTGATGACAGGATTGGCCGAAAAGATGGCCGTCACATTGTCGAAGACGGCGTACGGCCCCTTGGCATACTGCGTCGTGGCCGTGTATTCCAACCCCTGGTAGCTGCGGCGGGCCGGAGCCTGCAACATGTCCAACAGCTTGGCGAACTGGAACGACAGAAACTTGGCCGCATTGAAGTAGGCTATGCGATCCGCGCGGCTCAGCGTGGCCATCGAGTCGATTGTCAGGCGCCACAGCCGCTCGATATCACCATGGCAGTCGTAGAGTTTGCTGGCGATGGCGCCCAAAGTAATGCCGAAGTCGCTTGTCGGTTCGATGCCGAAGTGCTTCAGCTGCTCGGCGACAAGCTCTGACTGATTACCGGCCGTCGTTGAGTTGCGCAGCGGCGATAAGCGCCGCGCTGGCAAGTCTGTGGCATGAGACGTGGACTCTGACACGATACGCTCCTTAGCAACAGACTTGCCTCGGCGACAGGCGGCCCAGCGCCTGATACCGATAACGCGATTATTACATCGCTTTCATGCGCCGCGTCATTTCTTCCGGGCTCACATCCTCGACATGTGTCATTAACGTCCAGTGATAACCATCGGGATCTGTGACGGTGCCCGTGCGGTCGCCATAAAACTGGTTTTGTAGCGGCCGGTTAATCGTCGCGCCCGCTTGTACTGCCCGCGCGAATTCGCGATCCACGTCGTCAACGTACAGGCAAAGTCCCGTCGAGTTGCCGCCCAGAGTTTGCGGGCTTCTCGCCAGCCCCATGTCACATTCGTCGGCCAACATGACGATCGAATCGCCGATGGTGATCTCGGCGTGCCCGACCCCCTGGCCCTGCATCCCCGGCAAGCGATAGCGTTCGAGGGCGCCAAAGGCTTGCTTGTAGAATTCAATCGCTTTTGCAGCATCCTTGACCGCGAGATAAACCGTCAGCGTGTGGAAGCCCACTGGTTTTTTCGCCACTGCCTTTGACATGGCAAGCTCCTTTGTCTCATCACAGGGCACGCCCCGCAGAAAGCGATTTTACCGGCTGGATTCGAACGTGGCCGTCACGGTGGTCGAAATTCCCCCGCGAGGGGTGAACGCGGCAATCAGCTTGATGCGGCGCGGCTCGATTGCGGCCACCAGGTCGTCCAGAATCCGGTTCGTCACGTGTTCGTAAAAAATCCCCTCGTTGCGAAATAGCTGCAGATAGAGTTTGAGGCTCTTCAGCTCGACACATTTCGCGGCGGGCACATATTGTATGGTCAACGTACCAAAGTCCGGCTGTCCCGTTTTCGGACAGACCGAAGTGAACTCGGGGCAGACAATCTCGATCGTGTATTCCCGTTGGGGAAACTGGTTGGCAAACGTTTCGAGGGTCGCACGAAAATCGCTAGACATCGAGGCTCCTTTGGGCTCCTTTTCCTGATCCGCTCATTGTGGCATGATGGTCAGCGGGTGGGAAGGATGCCCGCCGATCGGCCGCCCCGATTGCCCTTGATGTTCTGTGCGGCGGACGAACCCCAGTCAGTAAGAAGGTCCTGATTTTTTGAACGCTTATGCGACGTCCCGCGGTATTGCTACTCTCTGGCGGGCTCGATTCAGCAACCAGCGGCGCCATCGCGCGCGCCGAGGGTTTTGAACTGTTCGCGCTGTCATTCGACTACGGACAGCGCCATCGGCATGAGCTCGATGCGGCCCGCCGCGTTGCTCACGCTTTGGACGTGCGCCGCCATGCCACCCTGCCCATCGATATGACGCAATTTGGACATAGTGCCTTGACCGACGACATTCCCGTGCCAAAAGAGCGTTCGGCCGAGTCGATGTCGGCTGGCATTCCCGTCACTTATGTCCCGGCGCGGAATACCGTCTTTCTGTCGCTCGCCTTGGCATTTGCCGAAACGATCCCGGCGGCCGATATCTTCCTGGGAGTCAACGCGCTCGACTACTCAGGCTATCCTGATTGCCGCCCCGAGTTCATCGAGGCTTTCGAGCGACTTGCCAACCTGGCGACAAAGGCCGGCGTCGAGGGTACGCTGAGATTTAAGATCCATGCCCCGCTGATTCGTATGACCAAGGCGGAAATCATTCGCCGCGGAACCCAGCTCGGCGTGGATTATTCGCTCACCCACAGCTGTTACGATCCGCAACTGTCGGGCCGTTCGTGTGGGCGTTGCGATTCGTGCCAGTTACGCCGCAAAGGCTTTGCCGAGGCCGGGCTGGTCGATCCGCTGGAGTACGAGGCGTGAAGATTGCCGAAATATTTCGCTCGCGCCAAGGCGAAGGGTTGCTGACCGGCACTGACAGTGTCTTCGTCCGCACCAGCGGTTGCAACCTGCGCTGTTGGTTCTGCGATACGCCCTACACGTCTTGGGCTCCGGAAGGCACCGACTTGTCGATCGACGAAGTGCTGCAGCGGATCGGTGAACACGAGACGCGGCACATTGTGATCACCGGGGGTGAACCCATGCTCAACGCTGAGCTGGTGCCGCTGACCGCCGAGCTGGCCCAGCAGGGTCGGCACATCACGATCGAAACGGCCGGCACGCTCGATCTGCCCGTGGCGTGTGATCTGATGTCGATCAGCCCGAAGTTGTCGAACTCCACTCCGTCGCGGCAAGAACATCCTCGCTGGAACGTGCGGCACGAGCGCACGCGGCATGCCCCCACAGTCATTCAGCGCCTGATCGCGGATTACAGCTATCAAGTGAAGTTCGTGGTCGATCGGCAAGAAGACTTGCTCGAGATTGAACGCTACCTGGCAGAGTTTCCCGAGATCGATCGCCAGCGCGTGTTGCTGATGCCACAAGGCGTGGAACTGGCCGAACTCAACCAGCGCGCCACCTGGCTTGTACCCTATTGCGCTAAGGCCGGAGTGCAATTCTGCCCACGCAAGCACATCCAGTGGTACGGGATGGTAAGAGGAACGTGAGGAAGAAATGATGAATGCAGAATGACGAATGATAAATGGGAAGCAATGCTTGGAAGCGTGCTTCTTCAACTCATCATTCTGCATTCATCATTCATCATTCCTCAATATCCTACGGCACAGCCATCCTTGCGGGCTTCAGTGCCGCCGCGCAGCGTGCCGTGTTCCCAGTCGATCATAATGGCCTGGTAACCACCGAAGTCGCCGCGCGAACGCTGCACGTTGTGGCCACGTGATTTCAAGGCGGCCACGGTTTCGTCCGTGATGCCCGATTCGACCGTAACTCGTCCTCCGGCCGGATCGCCTGGCTCGCCGGTCGGTTCGGGGCTGCCGTTGTGACGCACGCGGCCGAAATCACCGGCTTCCTGCACATTCATGCCGAAGTCGATCATATTCACGAGCACTTGCACGTGTCCCTGCGGCTGCATGTCGCCCCCCATGACGCCGAAGCTCAGCCAAGGCTTGCCA
>CAMFLN010000191.1 GCA_945957305.1 uncultured Planctomycetaceae bacterium
CGAAGTACGCAAATTGCTCGAGGCGGGAACCACCGTGGTGGGAGTCGATCTATTCGCCCAGGGAGAATTCAACGCCGACGGAAAGGTGCCCGGCAAAGCCCGCCGCGTGAAGAACGATCGCGCCTTTTCGGGCTTTACGACTGGCTACAATCATCCGCCATTCGCCGATCGTGTGCACGACTTGCTCACGATCATTTCCTTCGTGCGCCATCATGAAGACCATCCCGAGCGCGTCGATCTGGTGGCGCTCGACGGCGCCGGGCCGTGGGGAGCAGCCGCACTGGCTCAAGCGGGGACGGGGGTCGATCGTGCAGCGCTCGACACGGCTGGCTTTCGTTTTGCCAAGCTGACAGAAATCGACGACATGAATTTCCTGCCGGGCGCCGTGAAGTACGGCGACATACCTGGATTCTTGTCGCTGGCGGCGCCGCATACCCTGTGGCTGGCCGGCGAAGGGAAAACGGCGCCCGAGATTGTCCAGGCAGCGTATAAAGCCCTCGGCAAACCCACGGCCATCACATCCTATAGCGGCGCCGAGGCCAGTGAAGACGCGAGCGCCGTCGACTGGCTCCTCAAATAGTTGGCAGTGGGCAGCGGGCCGAGGGCAGTGAAGAGAGCCGTGGTCGGTCGTCAGTTGGTACTGGTTAGTTGACTGTTTGTCAAATACTAACTTCTGCGCCGTGGCCGACTGCTGGCGCGTCGTCCGCCGCGGCTGCCGCCGCGTGTACGTCGGCGCGGTGGTCGCTGTGCCGCGACACAGATTTCTTGTCGACCGTATTGCAACTGCCGCGCAGCGACTTGCGGAAAGCCCCAAGAGCGTATGCGATCAAGATACTCAGGCACATCATCCGCCAGGTTCCATTCCGGTAGCTTGAGCGTCAGCAGTAGCCCTTCGATATGAACGTCTTCGTGCGTGACGATGTCTTCCACGGCATCGAGCGTAAATTCCGGGGCGACATTCATATCCGCCGCGAGCCAGCGCGTTTTGCGGAACTCGCGTTTACGTACATCTGCCGCACGTTTGCGCAGGTGCGTGAAGTTCGGATTCTCGAGCACCGTGGGGTGAATGACGGCGGGATCAATGCCGGTGACGATCAAGCCCTGGCTGAGCAAATATTGGCAACTGCCGCCGGGGGCACAGCCCAGTTCCGCGGCATGCTGGCCCGCCTTGATCGGGAACGCCGACCAATCAAGCGACTCGGCCATTTTCAGATACGCGCGCGAAACCATGTTCGCCGGCGGCGTCGGCTCGTAAAAACCTCCCGCCCTACATGACGGGCCAGACGCCGCTTGATGAAATCCGATCCACCACTGGCCGGCATCGACCAGCACGCAGTCCATGACCAAGTTACCGGGCTTGGCGATTGCCGGCGCGGTCGACAGTTTCGCCGCCCAGTCAGGCGCAGTGCGCACCAGCGCCGCACGGGCGCTCGCGGCCGCCTCGGTCGGACCCGGCTCATAACCATGATCCCCGGCCGCTCGCAGGTCGCGTTGCCACACATGCAAGCCATCGAATTTCCGACCGGCGGCCAGTTGCCAGGCGGCCCGCGCAAGTTCTTCGTCTTCGACGCCAGAGACCTTGCCCAAGGACATGCCAAAGGCGCGGGCAAATACTGATTTTGGATCGAAGTCGGCCGGCACTGCATACGGCGGAGGCAACTTGAAGGTCAGAAAGCCCGGGCGTGAATAGGCGAAACGAAAGGTAGGCCACTGGCGCGCAAACTCGCCTTTCACGGCGCGTTCAGCGCCGACCTGGCAAGTCACATACAGAAACTGGGCTTCCGGTTCCATTTTGCCTGCTGTGCGGAGCTACGCTCCCGCCCCCACGGCAGCCCGGACCGGCGCCCCGACGGTGACCAGCACCGACTTGAAGGCCGGCGTTTTGGAAGCCGGATCCAACGTGCGCGGAACCAGCACGTTGCATTCGGGATAATACATCAACACGTTGCCGGCTTTGATCTGATCGAAAGCCCGCACGAGGATACTCGGCATCTGTCCCACTTCACTCGAAACAGTGACTCGCTGTTCAGCCCGCAGGCCGCAGCGGGCGATATCGTCGGGATGCATGAGGATGACGTCGCGCCGATCTTGTCCCCGGTACAAGTCGTAATCCTCGTAAACCACGGTGTTGAACTGCCCTTCGCTGCGCACCGTCATCAGTCGCAGTTGCCCGTCGCCGGTAGCCAACTCGGGCAAGGCATGCGTCTTCAAGCGGGCTTTGCCATCCGGCGTCGCAAAGCGCGGTACGTGAAAGGTGCGGCCGGGAATCTGAAATTCCTGCTTCGACTGGTCGATCGTGGCGATCTGCTCGTAACCAGGAACGATCGCCGCAATCGCCGCGCGCACGTGATGCGTGTTCTGCATACTGTGCCAATCGACAGGGCGAGTCGCACCCAAGACGCGCTGCGCCAGCTCGGCGATCGTCTCGACTTCGCTGCGCGGCCCAGCGTGACGCGCCGGCCCTCCATCGCTCAGGCGGACGAAATTGAACATCGACTCCTGCGTGGTCGGTTGCGGCTCTTCATCCCGCGCCAGCACCGGCAGAATAATCGTCTCCTCGGCCAGTCCGTGGGCATGGCCTGTGTTGAGCGTCGTGCTCAGGTACACCAACTGTTCGAGCTTGCCGAGCGCCCGCCCGGCGAACGTGGCATCGGGATTCGACCCATACAAGTTACCGCCCAGGCAACAGCCAAACCGCAGCCGTCCTGCCGCCGCAGACTCCATGCAGGCCATGGTGTCGAGACCCGGAGTCGTAGGCAGCTGAATGCCGAAGTGGTTTTGCAAGCGCTCGAAGACGGCATCCTTCAACTTCGGCGCCACGCCGACCGAGCCGATCCCCTGCACGTTCGAATGGCCGCGGATCGGCAACAGCCCTGCGTGCGGGCGGCCGACCATGCCGCGCAACAGCGCCAGGTTCGTAATTGCTTCGACATTTTGCACACCGTGGACGTGGTGCGTGATCCCCATCGTCCACGAGAAAACGGCGCTCTTACTCTTGGCATACAGCTCGGCGATCGCGTCGATGTCAGCCCGGGTGACGCCCGAGCTATCGTAAATCTCGCTCCAGGAAACGGAATTCAATCGTTCCCGCAGCTCGCTCCAGCCTGTGCAATGGTCGCGCAGAAAATCTTCCTCGATCGCCCCCATTTCGACGATGCGTTTGGCGATGCCGGTCAGCAGGGCCAGGTCGCCGCCAATGTCAGGCTGCACATACAGGCTGGCGATCGCGCTGCCGAAGAGCATGCTCCGGGGATCACTGGGAACGCGAAAGTTGACCATCCCGGTTTCGCGGACCGGGTTGATCACGATGACGTGACCGCCGCGCCGCCGCAGGTGCATCAGCGTGGTCATCAACCGCGGATGATTGCTCGCCGGGTTGCCACCGATCACGAACACCAGGTCGGCATGATCGAGATCTTCGAGCGTCAGCGTGGCAGTGCCCGTGCCCAGGGTATTCGACAGCGCCACGCCGCTGGCCTGATGACAGTAGTAACTGCAGTTATTGACATTGTTCGTGCCGTACAAGCGCGCGAACAATTGCACTAGGAAGCCGGCTTCGTTCGAGCTACGGCCGCTGGTGTACCAAAACGTTTCGTCCGGCGCGACTTCGCCCAGCTTGTCGGCAATGCGGGCAAGCGCGTCGTCCCAGCTTATCGGCTGGTAATAATTCTCGCCGCGCACATAGCGCACGGGCTGTGTCAAACGGCCGCAATGTTCCAACTCGCGCGGCGAGAAGCACTGCAGTTGCGGGACGGAGTATGTAGCAAAGAAATCTGCCGCGATCCCGCCTTGCATGTCCGAGACCATGGCCTGCAGCGACTTTTTGCAGACCTCGGGGAAGTGCCCCGCCTCGTTGACCATACCGCCGGCTTGTCCCCCCATGCCCAGGGCGCACGTCTTGCAAGCATTGCGCGAGCGCATGGCCTTCCACAGCTTCCAAATGCCGCCGGCCTGCCGCGATTTGCTCAAGGTGTAGCGAATGGCTTGCCAGCCGCCGCCGTGGTTGCGTTTCTTCATGGTCGTGTTCGACGCAAGAGTGCAGGGGGCGTGAACTAACACCCCCGGCAGGGAGAAATACTCGGGCAGGAGGACAACAACCGGTCGTGCTCGGACGGCTGTTGCCGCTGTACCTGCAGTCTAGCCTCGCCGAGCAGCGGGCACAAAGGCCGCGGCGGCTCCGATTCAACGGCTGAGAAACGCCACAAGTCGTGAGGCTGCCAGCAACTGCGGCGCGGATTTGTTATAGTGCTGGTCGCCGGCCAAACTGCCGGGTGGCACGGACTATTCATGGTCCATGCGCCGTAGGCGCCGCTGATGCGAACCGCGCAACCCAGCAGCACCACCGAATGTAGTTCGCCAGGCCCCCAACGGATGATTTCCGCCCCGAAGCCTCGCCCCAACTTGCGGGCGTTTGTGTTACGTCCGCATGATCCTGCTCAACGTCGTCCAAGTTGTTAAGCACTACGGCCCCGATCCGGTGCTTGCCGGCGTGAGTTTCGAGGTCCGACCCGGCGAGAAAATTGGACTGGTGGGGCCGAACGGGGCGGGCAAGACGACACTGCTGTCCATCCTGGCGGGCTTGCAAACCGCCGATGCCGGCACAGTCGAGTTGCATTCGTCGGCACGGCTTGAATATCTCGAACAGCAGCCGACGATCGTCCCGGGGCGCACCTTGTGGCAGGAGGCGGCAGCGGCCTTGGCCAGCCTGACCAGGCTGTCACACGACGCGGAAGAGACCGCGCACGAATTGGCCGCGGCCACCGATCCCGACGAGCGGCAGCGGCTGTCGCGCCGCTTTGACCACCTGCAACACGAACTGACGCACCGCGACGCCTACAATATCGATCATCGCATCGAGCGTGTGCTGGAAGGACTGGGTTTCAATCGCGACAACTTTCAGCAGCCGATCGAACAACTCAGCGGGGGCCAACACAACCGCCTGCTGCTTGCCAAGCTGCTGTTGTCCGAGCCCGACTTAATGCTGCTCGACGAACCGTCGAACCACTTGGACGTCGACGCGACGGAGTGGCTGGAAAAGTTCCTCGCCGACAGTGATCAGGCGATGATCATTGTCAGCCATGACCGCTACTTCCTCGACCGCGTCACCAATCGCACTGCGGAAGTGTTTCGCGGCACGGTCGATTGCTACACCGGCAACTTCTCGGCCTATTGGCGGCAGAAAGAACAACGCCTCGAGGTGCAGGCCCGCACCTACGAAAAGCAACAAGAACTGATCGCAAAGACAGAAGACTTCATCCGCCGCAATCATTACGGACAAAACCACGCCCAGGCCGAGGACCGCAAAAAGAAGCTGGCCAAGATCGAACGGATCGAGCCGCCGCGCCGCATCGAAGCACCGCCGATGGGCTTTACACCTGCCGATCGCACGGGCGACATCGTGCTGCGCGTCGAGCATTTGTCGAAGGCTTACGATCGGCCCCTGTTTCGCGATCTTTCCTTCGACATTCAGCGCGGCGAACGCTGGGGCATTCTGGGCCCCAACGGTTCCGGTAAGACGACGCTGCTCCGCTGCCTGGTCGGGGATGAGAAGGCCGACGAAGGCCGGATCATCTTGGGCGCGCACGTCCGCGCGGGCTATCACGATCAGTTGCTGCGCAGCCTGGATGCTGACCAGCCGGTTGTCGATGCGATCCGTCCGGTGCGCAAGTTGTTCAACGAGCCGCAACGGCGCAGTTTGCTAGCGCGATTTGGCCTGGTGGGAGATGCCGTTTTTCAAAAGGTGGAAAGTCTCAGCGGCGGGGAACGTAGCCGAGCGGCGCTAGCACAGTTGGCGGCCAACGACGCGAACTTTCTCGTGCTCGACGAACCGACGAACCATCTTGATCTGTGGGCGCGTGACGCGCTCGAACAGTCGTTGCGTCAGTTCGACGGCACCGTGCTGCTGGTGAGCCACGATCGGTATTTCCTCAACCGCGTCGTAGATCATCTGCTGGTCGTCGAGCCAGGACGCTTTCGCGTCGTCGAGGGGAATTACGACACGTATCTGCATCTGGTCGCTCAGGGGTTGGCCGGCGGAGGAGAGATCGCGGCAAGCAAAGGGGAGAGCGAAAGGGCCAAGGAAGCGGCCAAACGTCCGGGCGCGAAGGAAAAAGCGGCTCGGCCCAAGCGCAAATTTCCCTATCGCAAAGTCGCTGATCTCGAAGCCGAGATCTTCGAGCGAGAGTCGCGACTCGAAGCGCTGCACGCGCAATTAGCTTCGCCCGAGGCGTTGCGTGATGGACAACTGGTGCGGCAGATTCAGGCCGAGATTGCCGAGCAGCGCGCGGCGCTCGAACCACTTTACCCGCATTGGGAAGAAGCTACGGAGTTAAATTCGTAGTCTTCGCTGCAGTCCAGGAAGATTGTCAATTCCCGGCGGTTCGCGAAGGGGCCTTTACACCTTGGCGGATTCTTGCCCGACCAGAACCAGTTTTTCCTGGTAGTAAG
>CAMFLN010000192.1 GCA_945957305.1 uncultured Planctomycetaceae bacterium
CCTCCGCCGCGGCCCGTTTTTCGCAGACGTGTGGCGAGCAGAAAGGTGACGATCTCGGTATTCATTCCTGCCGAGGGGGGGCCCGAGGTCAGTTCGCGCAGGTCGCTGGCTTCAAAGCCGGTCTCTTCGAGCAATTCGCGGCGAGCTGCCGATTCGATGGTTTCATCCTTGTCGGTTGCCTGGTCACCGATCAGGCCGGCCGGCAATTCCACGACGCGGGCGCTGACCGGAATGCGATATTGCTCGATCAGCACCAGACAGCCCTCAGGCGTAATGGGCACCAAAACGACGGCGCCTGGCGAATTCGTCCGCCGTGTGTACTCCCAATGCCCGACGCGTACGAGCTCGAGAAACTCACCGACTGCCAACGACCGTGGGGTGTTTTGCTCGCTCATTGCAGCAGGCATTTTTGCCAGAAATGGCCCAGGAAAAGGTTCGCCTGACGCGGTTCGCATTTCCAGAACGCACTTTTCTGGCGACATCGCGACGGGTTCAACCGGAAGTATAGCGTGTGAGTCCAATTTGCGCCGACACAAAGTTGACAGCCGGCGCCAGCGTATCCACACTACCGAATTAACCGCTCGCCCCACCCTCCCAGGTTTGTTGCACCATGAAGACGCGCCGCCGCAATGGCATTTCTCCTCTGGCCATGATGGTTTCCCTCGTTGTCGCCTTGCTCGTGTGCCTGTCACACTCCGTGGCGGAGGAACCAACGTATCGCGAATCGCTGGTGTTTCCGCTTCATCCGCAGCACAACCATGCCCCTGGCATCGTCGAATGCCCCAATGGCGATCTGATCGTCAGTTGGTACCGCGGATCGGGCGAGCGCTCGGCCGATGACGTGGCCGTCTACGGGGCACGGCAGCGCACAGGTACCAACACCTGGAGCGACGCGTTCCTGATGGTCGACACGCCGGGCTTTCCGGATTGCAACACGACCATGATGATCGATGCGCAGAAAAAACTGTGGCTGTTCTGGCCGATCGTGCTCGCTAACAGTTGGGAATCGTGCCTGACCGAGTACCTGGTTTCGTCCGATTACGAGAAGGACGGCCCGCCACAATGGGAGCGGCAGGGCATCATCCCGCTGATTCCGCCCCGCTTCGTCGAAAAGATGACCAAAACGCTCGACGAATTGGGGGCCGAAAAAGAAAACGCCCATGTCAAAGCCAAGGTCTTTGTCGAGCATGTGCGCGAAGGGCTCAAAGACAAGCTTTCCCATCGACTCGGGTGGCAGCCGCGCTGCAAACCGACGGTGCTGCCGAGCGGCCGGATCCTGTTGCCGCTGTATACCGACACGTATTCGGTTTCGGTAATGGCGATCAGCGACGACGGCGGCCGCACCTGGCACGCCAGCGAACCGGTCTGCGGCTTTGGCAATATCCAGCCGGCTGTGCTGCGGCGCAACGACGGTTCGTTGGTCGCCTACATGCGCGAAAATGGCGTGCTCGACAAGATTCGCGTGAGCGAGTCGCGCGATGATGGCGAAACCTGGGGCCCGGTCGGCACAGCCGATCTGCCGAACCCCGGCGCGGGAATCGATGGCGTGCGACTCTCAAACGGACATTGGCTGTTGATCTACAACGACACGGTGAAAGGGCGCAACAGCTTGGCGGTTTCGATCTCGGAGGATGAAGGGCGCACCTGGCCTATCACGCGGCACTTGGAAAAGCACGCTGACGGCAGCTATCACTATCCGGCCGTGATTCAAGGGGCGGACGGCACGATCCACTTTATCTACAGTTACTTCGTGAAGGGGGGCAAAAGCATGAAGCATGTCGCCGCCAACGAAGCGTGGGTCCGCCAAGGAGATGCGACCGCGACGACGAAGTAACCCGCCGGCGCTGATGGCGGCGCGATGACCGCGAGCCCGACAGTGGTTGAGCTCAAAGGCGATTTTTTGTGGTCGCCTGGCGGTCGGAAGGCCGATGGGAACTCTAGGCCCTTAAACTTTGCGCGACCGTTCTACGTCGCACCGACGCTAGCAGGTTGCGTCCGGGCCGAAAGCTTCGCACTGACCCGTTTCCCGCAACGAAGGAACGTGCTGTGAAACGTATTGCTGCCGCGCTTATCGCGTTCGCCGGCTTGATTTCGATCACTACGCCAGACGCCCAGGCCGACTACACCTACGGGAATTTCGGGCCGGGTTACCCCTACTACTCACGGTGGCGTCCCTGGTGGGGTGGCCTCCACGGCTGGGGCTCGTACCACGGTTGCTCGGCGTACCCTGCCTACCCGTGTGCGCCTACTTCCGGATATCGACATCGTCCGGGGCTCTTTCCCCCGTCGTCCTCGTACTACGGCTACCCCGACTACCAAGGGGGATACGCGCAATATCCGCGCGAATTCATCTACGATTGGCAGCCTGACGAGGGTGATGAACAGCCGACGCGCCCTGGCGTGCAAGGGCAATTCGATCCTGAGCGGCAATAGCGCCGGCCGGACGTAATTGCCTCGTCCTAGCGCGGTTCAAGCGGCGCGTATCGCGCCATAATGGCCTTGGCGGCACGCAGCCCGTCGAGGGCGGCACTGATAATTCCGCCGGCGTAACCTGCTCCTTCGCCGATGGGGTAGAGTCCCGCCACGCCGACGCTTTCCAGCGTTTCTTCGTGACGCGGAAAGCGCACCGGCGAGCTGCCGCGAGCCTCGGGGGCGACGAGCGTGGCGTTGGCGAGAAACCTCCCGCGCCAACGACGATCCAAGAGCGGCAGCCCGCTGTGCAACGCCGTTAGAACCGCCGGCGGCACCAGCGAGTTGATTTCACCCGGCAGCAAGGCGCGGGGGAAACTCGAGGGAATCGCGCCTCGGCTCGCCCTTCCCTTCAAGAAATCGCCGGCCCACTGAATCGGGCAGGAATATTCGCCGCGGGCGAGTTCGAAGGCGCGGGCTTCGAATTTTCTCTGCAGGGCCACGCCCGCCAGCGGATGCGCCGAACCGAAATCACGCGGTTCGAGCGTGACCATCATGCCGCTGTTGGCATAGGGCGAAGCGCGCCGTGACAGGCTCATGCCATTGGTGCAGAAGTGTCCCGGCTCCGACACGCTGGGAATCACTTGCCCGCCTGCGCACATGCAGAAGCTGAACAGGTTGATATCCCCCCGCGCCACCAGGCTGTAGTCCGCCGCGCCCAAGCGTGCTTCCAACCGCGCGTCGCCGTACTGGGCGCGATTGACTTGTTCTTGCGGCTGTTCGATGCGCACCCCGAACTGAAACGGCTTTTGCACCATCGGCACGCCACGGGCGTGCAGCATCTCGTACGTGTCGCGCGCGCTATGGCCAATCGCCAGCACCAGCAGCGAGCAGTTGATTTGCCCCGCAGACGTCATCACACCCCGTAGTCGATTATCGGCGAGCTCCAAATCTTCGAGCCGACATTGAAAACGGAATTCGCCGCCGGCCGCCACAATGCGCTGCCGCAATGCCTTTACGACCGCGGGCAGTCGGTTGCTTCCCAGGTGCGGCCGGTGTTCGTAGAGGATCTCTGGCTTCCCCTTGCAGTCCGCAAACAACTGCAGGATGCGCTGCACGTCAGGCCCTGCTGCGCGGCAGGTCAGTTTGCCGTCGCTGAAGGTCCCGGCTCCCCCTTCGCCGAACAGGTAGTTGCTTTCTGGATCGAGGGGGCCGCCCGAATCGAAGGCTTGCACGTCGCGCACCCGCGTGGCGACCGGCTGGCCGCGTTCGAGCACCAGCGGACGGTAGCCCGCGGCGGCCAGGAAGTAGGCCGCGGCCAGTCCGGCCGGGCCGCTCCCGACGACGACCGGGCGTTCGTGCAGGCGTTCGGACCCCGGCGTCGGCAGGATAAAGGGGGTGTCGTGAAAGAGTTCGACCGAGACCTCGGAGCGACCACGCGAGGCACGGGCGATCAGCTGCTGTTCGTCCGCAGCCACACTCACCTCGGTCGCGTAGACGAAGCGCAGATCGGCCTTGTTGCGCGCGTCGAGGCTTTTGCGCAGGATCCGCCAGCGTTCTATATCCCCGGCGCGCAGTCCCAGCGCACGAGCGGCATGCTCGACGAGCGATTGCTCGCTCTCATCGATCCCCAGGCGAATGTTGGAAAGGCGAATCGACACAATGGGTGGGTCCAAGGGGAATAAACGCAGCAGCCGCGCTGCGCCACTTCCCCGATAATACGACCGACGCGGCAAGTCGTCAGGGGGCGCAAAAAAACGAGCGGCCTCGTACGAACGAGGCCGCCCTTTGGCAGATGTTAGCTTGCTGCGTAAACGCAGAGGATATTCGTCGACGGTCGCGGGCCGTTAGGCGGGCGACACCGACGCGGCACGCGGGCCCTTGCCCTTGGGGCCGCCGTTCGAGTCGACCGTGTACTCGACGCTCTGACCTTCGGTCAGGTTGTCGAACTGGCGATCAGCCACACTCGAGTGGTGGAAGAAAACGTCCGCCCCGTCCGCGCCCTGAATGAACCCGAACCCCTTGTCATGAACCAGCTTCTTGATCGTACCCGACGGCATACTCGCCACTCCTTATCACTCGAAACGACAAAACTTGCGACGGAGAATCGACGATCTCCGACGCCAAACAAGTATGCGCTCTTCGCACAGACGAGGAGCCACATACTTTCAACGTAATTGCTAACGCGCGTTGAGAAGGCTCCGGGTGCATGTGCAGTCTGATCTGCGTGCTTGCACTAGAGCGTCTCGGCGCAAATCCACTTGGCGAGGAACCGTTGCAGGCGGTTGAGCGACACGGCAGATTGGCAACGCGTGAGCCGGTTAGATTACGGCAAATTCTGGTTGCCCGCAACCCTTTTTGACTACCTTTTACTCCAGCCCGCAGGTGTCCATTTGTCGGACGATCCCCTGTTCCCCGCAACGGTTTGCGTCCAAACCAGAGCGTCTTCTCCGTTAAGGAGTCTCGGGTCACATGGGGGGGGCGATTGGGTCGGCGAAACCTTGCCGGATACGGTGATTCTCCGACCGCTGGAACTCTCGCTTGCGCCAGCAACGGCACCGGGATAGGGCCCCGTTTCTGGCGGTAACGTTGCTCTGTTTTCTCCAGCCTGACGCCCGCAAAAGATTGCCGTGGAATCATTGTTTTCCACGTGCGGAGTGTGTGGCGAAGTTGCCGATGATGCGTGTGGCAACGTTTGTTCCACGACCCATCCCGCCCCAACGCGATCAGGCCGATTCCCGCCGGCCGAGTCGCCCCCGCTCCACCGATGCTCGAATCACGCCAACTCCGCCTGCGCGCAGCGGCTGTGATCGCCGCTGTCTGGCTGGCTCTGACCGCCGATCGCACTGTCGCGCAACAAGTGTTGCGTCTGCCGAGCGTCGATCTCGTCGCACGTCAGCCAGAGGGTATCCCGCCTGGGGCGCCGGTCATCACCCCGCCGCCGAGCGCTGGTGCGAATAACCCTCTGGCGCCTGGCAACAGCGGCATGATCTCGCCGGGGATCAGCGCAGGCGTCGACGAGGCGACACCACTGGGTTCGCCGGTGCCTCTCGGTGAGCAGCCGTGCCGTCCACCCAGCCAAGGGCAGATCGGCCGCGCTTTTGGACCCAGTAGCGATCTCCCCTGGTCATGGCATCTTTTGCCGACCGGCTTGATGTACCGTTCGTACCTGGCCGGCGTCAAAGAGCCGCGCCTCGGCACGGCCTGGATGACCGACCGGAGCCTAGGGCCGCGTCACGATACGCGCCTGGATACACCCTTCGTGGGAACGATCTGGGATTCCACCCTGGGGGCGCGTGTCGGGTTGCTCCGTTACGGAACCCCCAACGCTTACCGCCCCGAAGGTTTTCAAATCGACCTGACGGGTTCGGCGCAGCCCCGCTTGAATCCCTACGGCACCAGCACCCCACTGCTGGCCTGCGACTATACGATTGGCCTGCCCATCACGTACGCTCGCGGCAAATGGCAATACAAGACCGGTTACAACCATCTCAGCTCGCACATGGGTGACGAGTTGATGATCAACAACCCGGCCTACATCGCCCTGCGCAACAACTACGTGCGCGATTCGATCATGATGGGTGTCGGCTGCTATGTGACCGACAACCTGCGCCTGTTTGGCGAAGTCGATTACGCCGTGGGCTTAGGGGGTGGTTCCCAACCGATCGAACTGCAATGGGGGGCCGACTACAGTCCGGCGCGCCCCGGCGGAGCGCCGTTCTTTGCTCTCTATGGCAATCAGCGACAAGAGCTCGACTTCGGCGGCTTCTTCGTCGTGCAGGCCGGCTGGCAATGGCGTGGAGGTCTGGCCCTCAGCACGCTGCGCATCGGTCTGGAGTACTTCAACGGCAAAAGCAATCAGTGGGAGTTCTACAACCAGTTCGAGCAACGCTTCGGCTGGGGTATCTGGTACGACTTCTAAGCCACGCGGCAGTTCCCACCGTACAACTGCCGAGTTCAAGGCCCTGGGTTAATTTGCAGGGTCATAACCCAAGTTGGGCGCCAGCCAGCGCTCGACCTCGGCCAAGGTCATCCC
>CAMFLN010000193.1 GCA_945957305.1 uncultured Planctomycetaceae bacterium
AGAGCACAGGTTCGACTTGTTTCGTTCCTGGCAAGCAGGGCCGGCGGTCGTCTGCCGAGAGGGATGGACGAGACCCGCGAAGTCCGAATCGACTATAAATGGCCAAGAAAATTCGACCAAGATGTGGAACGGGCCTGGCAACTGTATAAACAGGATAAGCTGTGCAGGGAGATCGCCGATGTGCTCGGTTGTAGCAGGAGTTACGTCACTAAGCTGCTCAAGGCCGGGGCCGCTCAGAATGGCGAACAGTTGCTTGATGGTAGGACTCGGCGCGGGAAGCTCGAAGCGAAGAATGTGATATTCCCGCGATATATTCAGATCGCCGATGCAGTGCGAGAATTAGACGGCCAAAAGCTATTGCTCGGGGAAATAGCCAATCGGCTCGGAGTGAATATTGCGATCGTGAAGAAGGCTCTTGCATTTCTGAGTTCCAGCGATGGTGTGGCAGCCCTGGATGGGCGGACGCGTCGCAAAGGACTCGACCAGAAGACGCGAAAATCGAAAGACGATCAGCCGTCTAAGGGTGAACAAGGTATGCGAGTCGCCTGAAACAGAGCGCAAAGTCATCCGTCGGGACGGGGTCGGCACATATGCCGACCCTTTTTTTTGGCGTTTACCAGAATCGCACGCCATCGCCCCTCTGTGAACCACGTTTAGTCCCGGGTGGGACTTTTCGGAATTGGGTTGCCGTTGGTTGTTAACGTGATCCAATGTCGCTTTTCCTAAACCAAGGATATCCTGAAGAATGTCCAAACACGTAGACGAGGCGCAAGGAACGAGCGTGAACGAGCCGAATTACTTCGATTTGAATACAAACGACCGCAACATGAGCCGCCAACAGCTGGCGTGGTTAATTGGATCGCTACTAGCTCATCATTGGTTACGTGAGCATGCCGGTGCCGACCACCGAAAGCCATCCGACTCGATCAATCTTTAAGACTCCCCTCGTCCCGATCCCGCTCTGATGCAAGAGATAACATTTCTTGGCAAGTTCAATCGACTCAGCCGATGCGGGCGTGACTATGCGGAAGAATCGGTCCACGTCCTAGACTCGGCAATAGCAACTGCCGCGCACAGCAGGAGACAAATCGCAGTGGATATGCGCTTCACCACCATTAAAGCTACCCCGATAGTATTGTGGATTCGCCCACCATATCGAGGGGCGGCCTTAATTCAATCCGCGCCCCGCTACGAAACTTCTTACGGCCACCTGTCGACCGAAGATGAAGAAGATGGCGAGAATTATTAAGCCCCAACATGGGAGGCGTAGGAAGACATGGCCACCGATTGGGACTCATATATACTCAACCCCACGCTGGGGGCGGATATTCCCGCGTCACTAGCCGGTTCACAAATCGACGATCCACGGCCGCCAGCGCCCGAGACGCCGCGTGACAGACGACTGCGCGAAATCGGGACGTTAATCGGCCTCGGGATGAGCTTGCTCGCCTGGGCTATCTGGCCGGCTCTCTGAATGGCATTTGATTTCTGAAACTTGCATTCACGAGCAAGTAACTAGGCGACGTGGTCGTTTTCGAATAGCCGCACATGATCGAGGCGAACCGTTTCGGCCGGGATTGGTAAAATGGCGGCATGGATGAACGCACCACCCTGCCCACCCGCCGCCCCTGGTTCCAGTCTCAGTTGGGAACGCTGCTTGTCACGATGAAGCTCTTTGTGGTTTGGCTCGGTTGGGAACTGATGTTTGCTCGCGACCGTAGGGGATTCCTAAGGCGGGTGGACGCCACGAACGGCATCTACGGTCGGCTTGTTATCGACAGCGGGCATCCAGAGCGACCGACGGTCCCGCCGTGGCGCAGATGGCTCGGAGATTCGGCCTCATTGCAATTGGCTTGGGGAAAGAATACGAAGATGATCCGCTCAAAGCAGATGAGGCTTGCCTAACTAACCGAAAATGGACACTGACGCGCCCGAGCGCCTCATACGTGTCGAAACCGATTTTCGCCCGGAAAGTTAAAAAGTTTCGATCATTGCGCTCCACAGAAACATCGCTAGTTCGGCGCACATGCGAAGCGTATTCCGTCGCACCTTTCGTGATTCCGACGATCAAGGCGACCGCTGGCCACCCGATCGGCGGCAGGAGGAGGGAGTTTTTCCCCTGCAACCGCGAACGAGCCGACAAGCGGCTTTCGAGAGTTTTGGAGCCGCGCACGCCGCCGCGAGGCCCCCCGTTTAGCGCCTCTTCATCAGCCCCCACTCCGTCGCTTGCCTGTGAGCAAGGCATCTAACCGCTCACCAAATCTGCTGAACGTAATGCCTACGGCGCGGCAGAGCTCCCACACTTCGAGCGGATCGAGTCGCCGCTCTCCCGACTCGTATTTGCTGACGTACGACTGAGGCTGCTTAAGTCTTTCCGCCAATTGGACCTGGGAAAGCCCGGCTTCAGTACGGATCTCCCGGAGCAGGCCGCAGAGCGCATCCTGCTGAGGCTGGGGGAACCGTTTGCCGGCCATTGGAAGTCCGCTTCGGGAAAGAAAGCGGACACCGTACCGAGGCTGGAACGATATCCCAAAATAGGATATAGGGAAGTTTAGTCACCTATCGGGAGACCCCAAATGTTGAACGTTCCAATTCTGGGCGCGTTACCGCCCGACGGCCAATGGACCACCTGGCTGATCCGCCGCGCCATGGATACGGCACATCCGCACCTGACGGCCTTTGCCTCAGATCCTGGAGGCTACGTAAGCCGCATTGGAGAAGTCCTTGTCTGGGAAAATGCTTCGGGCCGGCAGGTCATCGCCGGACTACAGGGCATTGGTGAGAGCCAGGCGCGCATCGAACAAGCCGTATCCGCCGTGGAGGCGACGCAACTCGGCATGTCGGGCAGCTTGCATGCGTTACAGGCGGTGTCGATGACTACGCTGGGCGTCGCTTCTCTTTCCGGAGCCTGTATTTTGTGGCGATTGAACGCGCTTAATAAACGGCTCAGTCGCCTGGAATCAACGGTCGCCGACATCGAGGAGCACCTTAGCGCTCAGGATAAGGCCCACTTGCGCCAGGGGGTTTCGAAGCTACGCGAATTTGATCATTCGGGAGTTCGTGACAATTTGCTGCAAGCACGGGACGAGGGCCAATACGCGGCTAACGTCTACGGCGACTTGGCCCGCCGAGAAGCGAACGGCAAAAAGCGCCTGCCGGTGCTGAACTATCGCGGCCGCTGTTATTTGCTGGCGTTGATGACCGAGCTCCGTGCCCGAATGCTCCTGGACGGTCTCGTCGAAGGATTGCATCGCTTGGACGAAGAGCAGACCCATTTACGGGAGATCGCCCAGGCGACCTTCCACAGTGCCATTGGCAATGCGCCGGAATCGTTTCTCGATCCCAACATGCGTTCGGCCGGCGTGACGCTCGAGCTGCTCACCGAAATCTATGAGCAAGCTCAGGCGGCGGGTGCGATTGACCAGCTGCAGATCCGCACGGCAAGTCAAATGTTTGAACATTTACGAGAACGAGTTTATGGGGCTGGGTCCGGGTTGGGGTGGGTATGGTCGATGTTAGGGGAAGCACAGCAAGAGTATATCGAACGCTTGCGATACTTGATGGCATGCCTGGAAGACACCAATCGTTTGCATGGACTGCGATTGCTATTGTCAACCGCGCGCGAGCGTGGAATCTCTCTTGAGGAAATTGCCACAAAAGTCGAGGCATGGCGCAGGGAACGCTTGCAGACCGATACGGGCGCCTGCGAAGTGGTCGGCTTTGCTTTGGGGTAATCGTATACGTCGACGGGGTCCTGGACGATGTTCCGATTGCTTGTCTGCCTTGTCTTGTCGGTAGGTGCGGGCTTGTATGCCGGCAGCTGGGCGGCGCTCAAATTGCGAATGGCAGGTGAGCCGCAGCGCGCGCGATGGGCCTTGATGCGAGGCGCATTGGTGACCAGCTTGAGTATGCTCCTCTTGATGCTTCTGTTTTTCGGCTGGCCCTGGAAGCGAGAGTCGATTTCCACATTTGAGGAGGTTGTGGAAACGGTCACCGTGCCTGAAGAACAGGTTGTCTATTCGTGGAACTCCTGGTTCCCGCAACGATCGGTCATTACGCGGCAGACCCAGGTCAACGTTACCCGCCAGCGGCCTGTGGAACAGGTCCAAAAGCATTTTTCAGCTTGGCTGTTGACGTGTGAACTGGGGATCGCGGCTCTCGCCTACTACCTGCAGCTGTGGACCTGCGCGATATTGTGGCGTATTACGCCGCGCCGACTTCTTACTTAGCGCGTTGAACGCGCAAAGGCCAACTTAAGGTGCTACCTAAATATTGTCGCCGTAGGTGGCATAATCCCTAAGTCACACATTTCGCATTTCGCGGGCGACCTCTCTCGCTCACCGCAAAGCTAGTTTTGACACCTATGTTGATCGGCCAGCCTGATTTCGTTGCGGAATTACTCGCAACAAGTTGCTGAGTGAAGACAGTGCCTACGATCGCTCAACGCAAGAACAAGAAGGCGCATAGCCAGCCGCTCACGTGCCTATCGACTAAATGCTGCTCGTCAACGAGATGCAAGCGGCACCCACTCGACCACGATCGAGCGGTGCAGTCCAATCTGCCACTACACTTGTACCCGAAAGTCCGTTTTGGCTTTGCCATTCGCGTCCATCGTTCAATGCGCGTAGCGCTGGCCAAGCGATAGTTACTATCGCGCACGCCGCTAGGGCAGGTGCGCGGTCCAATCATTACTCTGGGCAATTCTGGTTCATTTAATTGCCATGGCCATCCCCCAACGTTACAGTCCCACGTGGGAGCCAGTTTTGTGACAGTCGGAGCCTGAACGGCACGATAAGCTGATCGACTTTGAACACGGCGACTGAAACCGGACACCCATTCTTAGCCAACATCCATTCAATGACCTGGTGCCCTGCGGCTCGACCCTTGTAGCCCAAGCGGCCGGTTTCTCGCTCGGCGACGATCCGAGCCCGATACGCTCATCCCCAACGTGATCGCTCTTGGCCTATTCTCATAGCGCAACAACCCTATAACTGTCGTTTGTGCAGTGAGTTCTAGCCTCGCGCCGGAAGTAAGGCAGTCAATTCCGTCGAGGACCCCACGATGAGCACCTGGACCGTCACGCGATCGAAAATACTCAGCCTGGAAGAGATCAAGGCCGTGATCGCAGACCTGAAGCGACGTGGCCGACGATCCGAGAACAGCCGCAGGAATCTCGTGTTGTTCCGCCTGGCAACCTGCTGCGGGCTGCGGGCCTCAGAGTTGACCCGCCTGACGCTCGACAACGTGCGAGTCAGCAGCACGAGCCCAAGCATTCGAGTGCCGAAGTCGATCGGCAAGGGTGGCAAGGCTCGTGTGGTGCCACTCACGTTCGACCAGGGAACGCTGGACGACCTACGCGCCTGGAAGCAAAGCCGCTTGTCGCAGGGTGCCACGGGCTCCGACTTGTTCCTGGTGGCGCGCACGGGCAAAGCCATCGACAGGAAGAATGCCCGCCGGCGCTACAAGGCTTGCTGCCGTGTGCTCGGCAACGAACGCCAACGCGAAGTCACGATCCACCACGGACGACACAGCTTTGTCAGCCATGCTCTGCACAGGGGCATCAGCCCTGTGGTTGTGAAGGAAGCGGCCGGCCATGCTTCACTGGCAACCACGTCCATCTACGCCCACTTGGTTGACGATCACGACGGAACGATCGGCAGCTTGTTCGCCTAGATTCTGGATGCCTGCGAATCGTGGCGACCCGGGGGTGGGTCAAATTCTGAATCGAAGGGGTTATGTCACGAGGGACGCGCGGCCCCGCCCTTTCGACGCGCACGGCGGCAGTCAAATTTGGAAACCGGCGCTTCACGGCGCAGGCATCCGGCATCAAGCCGCGAGCGTCGTTGCCATTTCATCCGGACACGATTACTTCCACACTTACATGAAGTGGCCACTTTTGTTTTGACACTTGCCACTTATTTTGGTAACATCCGCTCTTACGGGGAGAGTCATCTAGGAGTGCGACAGCGCAAACTCTAAGGACTCCCCGCGATGGCCGAGCATCTTCAAGACCTGCTAGCTGGCAATGATTTTGCCGCTCTTCCGCAGGACATTGCGACCATCAATCTGATGTGCGCTACGGACTTGCCTGGTAGCGAGTCTCTCTCGATCCCTGACATGCTGTCATGGCTTGACGATGCGGCCGACGCAATTCGGATCGACAAAGAAGCGGGATATGCCAGGTTCTTGGACGCGCCAGGCTCATTCGACAATTCGCAAGCCAAGTTTTGCATCGTGCAAATGGTGACGTTGCTTCAGCAAAGGCTCGGCGCGCGCTACAACCCAAAATGGAAGGACTTTACACCAGATAACCCACCACCACCGGACTATCGCATTGATGCGAACGACATGTTCCTACATGCGATCATCGACGGTATCGGCGGTACGTGCGCTTCACTTCCATTCCTGTATGTGGCGATTGGGCGTCGGCTCGGAT
>CAMFLN010000194.1 GCA_945957305.1 uncultured Planctomycetaceae bacterium
GTTGATCGGCGCTGGCCACGGTTGGGGAAACCCGGAAATGAAGCGCTCGCTGGACGAGACCTGGAGCTACTTTGACCGCTATCTGAAGGCGTCTTAGTCGCAAGCGTTTTCGGTCGGTTGAGATGTGCCTCTCCTGCGACAACGGCTACGTGACCGCAGGTGGCCTGGTTTCAACCGGCGGCAGCGCGGTGCCTTGCAGCGGCCGTCGAATGCCCCATAATCGGCCCACATGCGCGGGGCTTGGGTGCCTTGCGCCAGGGTACTTCTGGGAAACGGTAAGCGTATGCCTCTCTTGGTGTGGGGATCCGTGGCGCTCGATAGTGTCGAGACGCCCACTGACAAGCGCGACAATGTGCTCGGCGGCTCGGCTGTCTTTTTTTCCTACGCGGCCAGCTACTTCACCTCGGCCAACCTCGTGGCCGATGTCGGCGACGATTGGCCGGCCGAACACACGCAGTTGCTGGAAAAACGCAAAGTCGACACGCGTGGGCTGAACGTGCTCTCGGGCGAAAAGACCTTTCGCTGGAGCGGCAAGTACCTGCCCAATATGAACGATCGCGAGACCCTCGAGGTGCATCTCAACGTGCTGGGCAAGTACGACCCGGTCATGCCCGAGGAGTACCGTCGCTCGCGTTTTGTCTTCTTGGGAAACGGCTCTCCGTCCATTCAGCTGAAAGTCCTGGACCAGGTCCCCGAGGCCAAGCTGGTTGTGGCCGACACGATGGACCTGTGGATCAATATCCAGCGTGATGAGCTGTTGCAACTCTTCAAGCGGATCGACGGTCTCGTGCTGAATGACAGCGAGGCCAAACTGCTGACCGGCGAGGAAAACCTGGTGCGTGCCGGGCATGCCGTCCGCGCGCTAGGGCCCAAGTTCGTCGTGGTAAAAAAAGGGGAGCATGGGGCCATGTTCTTCGGCGAAAACGAGACTTACGTCATGCCCGCCTACCCCACGCCCGACGTCATCGACCCGACCGGCGCCGGGGACAGTTTCGCCGGCGGCATGATGGGCTATCTGGCCGAGCAGCAGAAGTTCGACCCCCTGACGCTGAAGACGGCGCTGGCGTACGGGACGCTGGTGGCCAGCTTCACCGTCGAGGATTTCAGTCTCGAACGGTTGAAAAAGATCGAGCGTGCCGATGTGGAACGGCGCATGCAGGATTATCGCCGCATGCTCAGCTTCTAACTGCTGAACCGTGTTTGGAAATTTCTGTGTTCTGAAATTCCTGGGTGGACCGGCTTCTTCATGCAGCGCAGCTTGCGAACGTTTATCGCCGTCGAGATATCCGCGGAAGTACGTATGCGTACCGCGCGGCTAATCAGCCGGCTGCAGGAAACCGGGGCAAACGTCCGCTGGGTCAAGCCCGAGCACATGCACATCACGCTGAAGTTCCTGGGGGACGTCGATCTGCGTGACATTCCTGAAGTGTGCGCCGCCGTGGCCCACGCGACCGTTGACCTGCCACCGTTTTCGTTTCGGATCGCGGGGGCCGGGGCCTTCCCGAATCTGACGCAGCCCCGCACTGTGTGGCTGGGCGTGGACGAGGGGGCCGACGAATTGACGGAACTCTATTCGCGCATCGAGAAATCTCTCGGGGCGCTGGGATATCCTGCCGAAAAGCGCCGCTTCCGCCCGCATTTGACGATCGGTCGCGTGCGCAACGCCGACCGGGGCATGGCCGCTTTGGCCGACGTATTGGCCGAGCACGCCGATTATGTGGCAGGCGTTGTGGATGTGGATGAAGTTGTGACGTTTTCCAGCGACCTGGACCGGGAAGGGCCGCAGCACGAACCGCTGGCCACGGCCGAGCTTGGCGGCAGCTGAACGTCATTAAGCAAAATCGAAAAGCGTTGCGATCCCGGCCCGATCCGCTCCATAATAGGCGCGCCTTCCTGGCAAATTCCGGGGAGGCAAGAATCCGCGAAATTCTCTCTTGAAAGGAGTAGTGTACACCGATATAGTATCCATGCGTTCAGTGTTCATTAGTGCGCCTGCCGCTGGCCTCGCTACGGTCAAGTCAGACGCGGCGTAAGTCATTCATAGAACAAGGATTGCGCGCATGGTTACGGCGGTGAAAACGAATCATCGTATGGCGAAGAAAGAAGCCACCTCATCCCGGTCCCCCCGCAATGCGGAGAAGGACCCCGCCAAGACCATGATCGAGGCTAACGCCCCGCTGAAGAACGCGGTCGCTCAGATCGAAAAGCAATTCGGCGAAGGGGCGATCATGCCCCTGGGGAGCGAGCACGGCGGTCAGATTCAGGGGATCCCGACGGGCAGCCTGTCGCTGGACCTGGCGCTTGGTGGCCAGGGATTACCGAAGGGGCGGATCATCGAAATCTACGGCCCTGAATCGAGCGGTAAGACCACTTTGGCCCTGCACGCCGTGGCCCGCGCTCAGCGTGAGGGGGGAATTGCCGCGTTTATCGACGCAGAACATGCCCTCGATCCCAGTTGGGCCAAGAAGCTGGGCGTCGAGCTCGAGACGCTGCTGGTCAGCCAGCCGGGGAGTGGCGAAGAGGCCATGCAGATCACCGAGATGCTGATCAAGTCGAACGCCGTCGATGTGATCGTCATCGACTCGGTGGCCGCCCTGGTGCCGCAGAAGGAACTCGACGGCGAAATGGGAGATTCGCACGTCGGTCTGCAAGCACGCCTGATGAGCCAGGCTTTGCGGAAATTGACGGGAGCCATTGCAAAAAGCAAGACTTGCGTGATCTTCATCAACCAGATTCGCGAGAAGATCGGGGTTATGTTCGGCAGTCCCGAAACGACTCCCGGCGGTCGGGCGCTGAAGTTTTATTCGTCCTGCCGGATTGATGTGCGCCGCATTGGTCAGTTGAAGGAAGGTGAGGACGTCGTTGGCCAGCGGGTGCGGGCCAAGGTCGTAAAAAACAAGGTCGCGCCCCCCTTCCGCGTGGCGGAGTTTGATATGATGCACGCTGACGGCATCAGCTATGAAGGGGACGTGCTCGACCTGGCAATGGCTCAAAAACTGGTCGTGCGCTCCGGGGCATGGTTTCGTTACGGCGACCTGCAATTGGGGCAGGGCCGCGAAAAGACGAGGACTTACCTGGTCGAGAACCCGGCCCTGGTCGAGGAGTTGAAGCAGAAGATTATGGCGGCCGGCGCGCCGGTCACCGTAGCGCCTCCTGCAGAAGGTGGCAGCGAAGCGGAAGAATAAGTGCCGCGGAAACAAACGGCGACAGGGCCCCGGCCTTTCGCTGGCGCGTGCACACCGCTGCGCCGCGCTTGCGAAAAGGACCGGTCGTGACATGAGCGGCATGCGAGTTCGTCGGTCGGTCGCCGTGGTCGGCGTTATCAGCCTGGTCGCTGCGATCCTGGGGCGCGCCCCTGTCTCGGTACAAGCCGACGAGCCGACGGGATTGGCCGCTGCCGTGGCGCTCGAAGAGGTCCTGGTTGCTGCCATCGCGCGCAGCGAGAAGTCCGTCGTCAGCATCGCTCGTGTGGCGGATAAGGGGGGCGGCGTTGTCGATACGCAGCCGAATTTCCTCGGCCCTCCGCGGCTCATGGGCCCGCAAGGCCCGCAAGACCCCGACTTTGTTCCCACGTCGTTCGCCACCGGCGTGGTCATCGGCAAGGGGCTGGTGCTGACGAATCATCACGCGCTGGCACTGGACGAGAAGAGCCAGTTCTACGTCACGACGGTGTCTCGCAAGGTGTATGCCGCCGAAGTTAAAGGGGCATCCCCCTACACCGATCTGGCGGTGCTCGAAGTTAAAGATCCTTTCGCCGACGAGGAGTTTGTCCCAATCCCCTTCGGAGACGGCAGCAAAGTTCGCAAGGGCCAGATCGTGCTCGCGCTCGGTAATCCCTATGCCATTGCACGTGATGGACAAGCCAGCGCCAGTTGGGGCATCGTGGCCAACGTGCAACGCAAGGCGCAAACAGTCCCGGGCGAAAACGGTGCACCCACGCGGCCGACACTGCAACACTTTGGCGCCTTGATTCAGACCGACGCTCGACTGAATCTCGGCACCAGCGGCGGCGCGCTCTTGAACCTGCAAGGAGAAATGATCGGCCTGACGACTTCGCTCGCGGCCGTGGCCGGGTACGAGCAGGCGGCCGGTTATGCCATTCCGGTTGATGATGCCTTTCGCCAAACCGTCGACAAACTCAAAGTGGGCGAAGAGCGCACCCATGGTTTGCTCGGGATCACGTTCCGCCGCGACGATGGGGGACAGGCGAACGGCGTACGGGTCGACATGATCTACGCAGCCGGACCCGCCCGGCAGGCCGATATTCGCCCCAGCGACGTAATCACGCGGGTCAACGACCAGCCCATTCGCGACGGGGACGACTTGATGTTGAACATCGGTCGCCTGCCGGCAGGCAGCCCGGCGCGGATCACGATCGAGCGGGGAGGCCGAACCTACCAGCGGCTCGTCACGCTGGCCAAGTTTCCGGTACAGGGCAAGGTTGTCGTGACCAAACCTGCTGCGAACTGGCGGGGCATGACCGTCGATTACGCGACCGCCATGCCCGAATACCAATCGCGGGTGAATTCCGGCGAAGCTCCGGTCGACGCGTGTGTGATCGTGCGCGACGTCATCGAGGGGAGCCCGGCCTGGGAAGCCGGACTACGCCGTGCGATGCTTATTACTCATGCTGCTAGCGTGCGGGTCGAGACGCCTGACGAGTTCCACGCGGCCGTGGCCGAGAAGACGGCGGACGTCACCGTGCGGCTGGCAGTAGCGCCCGGTAAAGCCGACATGGTCACGGTTCATCCGCAGCCGTGATCGGTTGCCGATAGGCAAGGCCAGCTCATGAACAGGCCGATTTCGACCCTCGGCAAAGCTTTTTGCGCCGCCCGCGTAATGGTCCCGGGTGCGGATTTCGCCCCTCTCTAAGCGAGCGAACTCGCCCCTGCCAGCGGCTGTCCCACTTGGCTGGTCGCTTTTCATGGGGCCGGCTATGATGGCCGGTTTCCGGCATTCCTACGTTGATCCGAGCGATAAATCCGATGAAGACGGACGAACTGCGCGAAAAATACTTGACGTTTTTCGAGTCCAAGGGGTGCGTGCGCCGCCCCAGCGATGTCTTGGTCCCCGTGTGGGATCCGTCGGTGCTGTTCACGCCGGCCGGCATGAACCAGTTCAAGGACCACTTCCTCGGCAAGATCAAGCTCGAGTTCACCCGCGCCACCACCTGCCAGAAATGCCTCCGCACAGGCGACATCGATAACGTCGGCCGCACGGCCTACCATCACACGTTTTTCGAGATGCTGGGCAATTTCAGTTTCGGCGATTACTTCAAACGTGAAGCCATTCACTGGGCCTGGGAGTTCCTGACCAGTCCCAAATGGCTGAAGCTGCCGGCTGACCAGCTCACGGTCTCGGTCTACGTCGATGATGACGAAGCGGCCAAGATCTGGTCCGACGAGATCAAGCTGCCCTCGAACAAGATCGAGCGCTTCGGCGAGGACGACAACTTCTGGCCGGCCGGCGCCCCCAGCCAGGGCCCCGACGGCGTGTGCGGTCCCTGTAGCGAGATCTTTTTCCACACCGACAAGGGCTCGGTCGAGATTTGGAACCTGGTCTTCACGCAATTCAATCGCGTCGGGGAACCCCCCGACAATTTGCGTCCCCTACCGAGCAAGAACATCGACACGGGCATGGGGCTCGAACGAGCCGCGGCCGTGATGCAGGGGGTCGACACGAACTATCACATCGACATCCTGCGCCCGCTGGTCGAGGCGGCCGGCGAAGTGTGCGGCGTCAAGTACGACCCGGCCAGCGAACATGGTCGCCGCTTGCGCCGTATCGCGGATCACATCCGGGCGTGCACGTTTGCCGTGCACGAGAACGTCTATCCCGGCCCCAACAAGGAAAAATACGTCGTCAAGCGATTGCTGCGCCGGGCCGTGCTCGACGGGCATCAGATTGGCTTGCACGCGCCGTTTCTCCATCGCCTGGTGCCGAAAGTCGTCGAGTTGATGCGCAACCCTTACCCCGAGCTGGCCGAGACGACGGCGCGCGTCTCCCAGGTCATCGAAAAGGAAGAAAGCAACTTCTTTTCGACGATCGACGGCGGGCTGGATCGCATCGATCGCGTGTTTCGCGAGATGGGGCGCACCGGCCGCGTGATGGTGTCGGGGGACGAAGCGGCCGACATGTACACCACCCACGGCTTTCCGCCCGAGCTGTTCGATTCGTTGGCGGCCGAGCGGTATTTCACGTTCGACTGGGCCGGTTATCGTGCGGCCATGCAGCGCCATGGGTTGGAGTCGGGCGGCGGACAAAAGGTCGAGCTGTTCCAGTCCAGCCCGCTCGACGCTTTGAAGAAAGCCATGCACGGCAGCGAGTTCGTCGGGTACGAAACGCTCGAGGCCAAGGGGCGTGTCGTGGGCATCATCGCACAGGACAAACTGCTGTCTCTTATACACATCTCCGAGCCCAC
>CAMFLN010000195.1 GCA_945957305.1 uncultured Planctomycetaceae bacterium
GCGTCATGGTGCGGTTCGGGAAATAACCGCGTTCCGCGCCCGTTACAGGTAAAGACCAGCGCGCCGGCCGCAGTACCACCGGTCTGCTCGGCCGCAGAGGCGAGCAACGTTTCGAGGTCTTCGTCTGCCGTCGCCGCATCGCGGACGTGGAATTGCACGGTTTGACCGACTCGCACGAAATCGCCGATGGCGATGCCGCCGCGCGACGAATCGATGCCTTGTACGTTCCGCACCAGGAAGTCGCCGCGGCCGAATTTGTCTTGATACTCGTTGGTCACCTGGCCGACGTGCAACCCCCGTTGTGCGAGCTGTTGCTCGCTGGGCGTGAGTTGTTGGTAAACATCGCGCAGTTGATCATAGGCGGGTCGTCCGCCGAGTTCGAGCAGAACGTTGTCTGCGGCCTTGGTAACAACGAACGGTCGGCCGATCGGTCGGCACCCCTGGCTGACCACGTGGCGGATGCGGATCGGGCCATCGATCAGCACGGCGACGGCGCCGTCATCGTAGGCTCGTCCGCCGAGAATCAAGCGATTCTCGCCCGCCGACATCGCGCCGCTCGCCATGCCGCCGCCGACGGGTATGCCCGGCTGATGGCGATTCAAATGGTCGAGCAGTACATCGGTCGGAAAAGTGAAGGGATCTGCTAACAGCAGCAAATGCGAGTCCCGTGGCAAGGCGTCGCCCAGCTGCTCGGGCCAGCCGAGCATGGCCACCCCGTCGTTGGTGCGCTCAAAGCTCAAATGCATCGGCGTAAGCCGCACACCGGGCAGATGAGCAAGCCAGACGACCAGCCCTTGCTGCCCTTCGATCTCGGTATTATCGAAGACCAGCGACTCGGCGGTGCAACCGAGGAGACAATCGGTATCAAGTTCCGCGCGCAGCGTTTCGGCCAGGCGAGAGAAGTCATCGGGTTCGTACCCCGCTGCGAAGATGATCGCCAGATGTGGTTTCGCGCCAAGCCGCGCGAGCGCACTCTGGCAAGCTTCGGCAACTGCCCGCTGGGAATCTCCCAGTTGCGATATTGTGGTGGCGAAGCGTGGACCGGTATTCGCGAGGTTGCTGATAATGTTCATCCTTCTTGTCGCGGCTCAAGACGCTGTGGCCGATCTCGCTTGCGGTGATCACAGTCGCGATGGTGCACTATTAACTCGAATTCCAATAGTTGAAGTTTAAGATGTTTATTTCGCCAGCGGGAACGCATTGCGCAGTTCGCGTTGCAAACCGACGAGCGCCGAAGCTACGTCCCCCTTCGGAAAACTTTCGTAGAGAAACCCGCTTAGGTTTGAGGGGATTGTCACCCCCTCTTCGCGTAAGAGGCAAACACGGTCAAATCCGTAACGCCCTTGAAAAAACCCGATTTCGTGCATAACGTTTTCACGCATATGTGGTTCGCCTTTGTCATCTAAATCGTCTCCGGTGATTACGACTACAGCGTACGAACATTGCTCGGATTCGTCCTGCAGCTTTTGAGCGATCGTCCTGCCGCCCTTGGGTCGCTGTTCGAACTCGATTGCTTCGAGATTCAGAAACGTTTCCTTTTCAATAAACGTCTGTACGCGCGTCCAAACGGCGCTCCGCCCATGGGAGAGGAACACACGTCGCGGCAAAACGTGCAATTCCAAGACCTGCTCAATCTTTTCCAGGAGTTGCATAGTATATTCGCCATTTACCACTTTCACTGCGATTCGTGTGCCATCCGTTGCGTCGATATTGACGATTCGCCCGCTATTCGACTGATACGAAACGCAGTATCGCAACGTATCCCCGTTTTTTGCGACAGCGGCGCGCATCTCCTCCACCCCGTGGCAAACTAATTGCTGGCTCTCGTAGGATAGCCGCCATTCTCGTATATTGTGGGCCCATCCCACACCAATCACGCTGGAACTGCTTCCGCCGAGTAGGTCGATCGCATAGCGGACTTTGCTAACGGGAATCCCGGTGCAGCGATATATTCGCTGAATTTCCATCAGCCTCTCCGAAAAGAATCTGTATCCGGACTTCCCATCACAAGCGATGACTCAAAGTTCCACAATTTGGCGGCTACAGAAATCTCCTGCACACCGCCCTACCCGCCAGCCTTGGTCGGCGCCGGTTACTTCTTGTCGAAGCGGCGCATCATTTCCTTCCAGTTCGTGAAGAGAATTCCCTCACGTTCAAAAAAGGCATGCACGGCCGGATCCGAGAACATCTGCGCTTCCCAAATGCGTTGCTGCCACGAGCCCGTGATGTGCTTCAAACCTTCGGTCGCCACGGAGGGGTGGAAGATGATTTCCGTGATGCCGGGATCGAGCGAGCGCACCAACTCGAAGAACTTCTCGCGCTTCCCCTCGTACGTCTTATCTTCCGGCGCGGCCCAGAAGTCGTCGAGCTTGGGAAGCTTGTATTCGGCCAGCAGTTTGTTGCCCGCCTCGCTGACGGGATAGCCTTGCTTTTTGAACTTTTCCATAACCTTCGGCGTGGGTTCGACCACCATCGCCGGGATGCGGAATTCTTCCGCCACCTTCAGATAGACCTTGGTGTAGTCCGGTCGGGCGTAGAGCGTGCCCATGTGCGTGTCGATGTGGCTGGGCTTGGTGCCGCGGGCGATCGCGCGATTGATCTGGGCGCGAATTTCTTCCTCAATTTCGGCCGGCTTGGCCGCCAGCACGACCGAAGGGACCGAGCGCCACAAGTAACCTTCGTTGTCGATCAAGCCGGGCACCTTCGATCGCTCGGCGACCGGTCCCCAGCGGTACCACTTCCACTCGCTTGTCAGCGCCAGATGCAGCCCCAGGTCATAGTCCGGGTTCTCAATGTACCAATTGGCCATCTCGTTGTACCAAGGGCAGGGGACCATCAGCGCGGCCGACTGGATGTGCCCCGCCTTGAGATAGTTCTTGGCCGCTTCGTTGGCCTCGTAGCACATGCCAATGTCGTCGGCGTGCAGGATCAGCACTTTCTTGCCGGCGGGGTAGCCGAGCTTTTCCCCCCACGTTTCAGCACGGGCCGACGTAGTACAAATGCAGTAAGCAAGCGCAAATACCACAACCAACGATGGCGACAAACGGTCCCGCAGCGACTTGAGAAGCATGATCGGAGAGGTCCTTGCCAAGGGAAGTGCCCAGGCGGGCGAACGATTTTCAGCTCAACAGCGGCTCCGATTCTCGTTCCAGCCACGAAGGTCGTCAAGCAGCCTACACGGTCGCGGCAGCGATCATTTTGCCCGGTAAGTACGGTATACTCGTGACGTTGCATCGAATTTTGTGAACTGTTTCGTGGCCGGATCCTCGCGGAGTAGACCATGTTCAAGCGGCTCGTGCTGTTACTGGTTGTCCTAGGTTGCTGGGCCGATTACGCAACGGCGGGTGAGAAGAAGCAATTACTGCTCATCGGTCAGAAACGCGACAATCATCCCCCCACAACCCATGAGTTCATGGCCGGCTTGAAGGTGTTGGCCAGCGTGTTGCAAAAGAACCCGCGGGTCGACGTCCAGGTCGTCGAGGCGATTGAGCCCTGGCCCGAAGGGGCGGAGATGATCCGCCGTGCCGACGGAATCGTCCTGTATGTTTCCGAGGGGGCCAAGTGGATGGCCGCCGAACCGCGCCGGCAGGACGCGATCGCGCAGCTCGCCGCACGCGGCGGCGGACTGACCGCTTTGCATTGGGGCATCGGTTGTCGCGATCAAGAATTCGTGGCTCCTTTCACGCAGCTCTTCGGCGCGTGCCACGGTGGGCCCGATCGGAAGTACCAGGTGCTCGATACGCGGCTGCGTCCTGATCCTGCGCACGCGATCGCGCGCGGAGTGGCGCCGATCACGGTGCGTGACGAGTTTTACTATCGACTAAAGCGGCCTGTCGGAGATTCACAACCGCACCCGTTACTCACGGCCACGATCGACGGCGCGGAGGAGACCGTGGCGATCGCCTGGGAACGTCCGGACGGCGGGCGCTCGTTTGGTTTCACCGGTTTGCACTATCATGACAATTGGCGGCAGGAGTTTTATCGTCGCCTGGTCGCGCAGGGAGTATTGTGGACGGTGAACGCCGAGATTCCCGAACAGGGAATCGACGTCGACGTTGGCGCGGGCATTTTCAAGCTGCTTGACGCCGAACCGGTGAAGTAGTTCACGGCTGTTTTGTCGCGGGGAAACTGACCTTGTCATGCCTCGAACCTTGAGGTACAAGGCCCCCCATGAATACAAAAAAGTCGAATCCACCTTATCTAAATGGTGTTCCCGAACTGCTGATCTTGCATTTGCTCGACGAGCGGCCGATGTATGGCTACGAGTTGGTGCAAGCGATCCGCGTTGCCAGCGGCGAGCGTCTTGAATTCGGCGAAGGGTGCATTTACCCCATCTTGCACAGGCTCGAAGCGCAGGAAGTGCTGTCGAGCCGTCGCGAGGCCGTGGCAGGACGCGAGCGTGTCGTGTACCGCATGACGCGGCGCGGGCGCCAACAGTTGGCCGTCAGCCGTAGTGACTGGCAACGCGTCGTCGCTGCGGTGAGCGCTTGTTTGCAAGGAGGCGAGCATGCCCGACCCAGCATGGCTTGAAGAACTTCGGCGCCATCTGGCGCGTAGAAAACTGCCGGCGGCGTATGCCGCACGGCTGATGGACGAGTTGTCGGATCATGTCACCGATTTTATGGAGGATCAGATGAGCACGGATGCTCTCGAATCCCGCGGATTGGTCGAGCGATTAGGCTCGCCGCAGGAGATTGCCCGGCAGGCGGCGCGCGAATTCACGCGTCATCGTTTCAGTGGCCGGCACCCGGTGTTGATGTTTGCCGTGTTGCCGGTGTTCGTGCTGGTCGCGGGATACGTGGCCAGCCTATTTGGAGTTATGGGCCTGGGCCGGGTCATGAAATTGGTGAGCCCGGCCATGTCGAGCGACTCGTTTTCGCCGGTGGCGGCGGGGGCGATGCGTTTGGCGTGCATGGCGGCGCTGTTGCTGCCGGCCGTTGCCACCGCGGCGCTCTTTGCATGGCTGGCCGCACGTGCCGGACTTCAGCGCAAATGGCCCATCGTGACGGGTGTCATCGTGGGAGTTTTGGCGGGTTTGTCGCAGATGGATATTTATGTCTCGCCGCAGTCCGGCAAGAGCAGCTTATCGCTCGGCTTAGGATTCGGCACAGCGACGGCCTTCTTTCAATTGGCCAAGTTTGCCGTGCCCATGATGTTCGCGCTGTGGATCTTCGCGCGGCAGGCCCGCCAGGGGCGAGGAGTCATGGCATCCTAGAGGTGCGCGAGCTTTGCCGAGATGCAGAGCTTTTAATCGAAAGCTGCCCGTGCGCGGTGATGGTTGGCCGTCGGTTGACCATCACCGCGTTTTGATTTCTTCCCGGCGACATCGAGGGCTGCCTCAGAGATGACGGCTCGCGGCTCATGCTGCTGTTGGTTCGTGGTCCTAGTGGCGGGCTGCGCCTCGCTGCCCGGCAGCGAGGTGGCGAGCAGCGGCGGCCGTCGGGTGGAGGTTTCCTCCTTACCTGGCCCTGGCCCCACTGTTGTGTTCGAGACAGGGCTCGCCGGTTCGAAGGAAACGTGGGACCAGGTCTTTGCAGAAATCGGCAAGTCCCACGCCGTCTTTGCCTACAATCGACCGGGCGTCGGTCGCAGCACCGCGGCCGGCACTCCGCGTGACGGCGGCGTCATTGTGGCAGAACTGCGTGCATTACTTGTGCAGCGAGGCGCGCGACCGCCCTATGTGTTGGTGGGCCATTCGGCGGGAGGCCTCTACATGCAGTTCTATGCGCGGCGCTATCCTCAAGAGGTGGCCGGGCTCGTGCTGGTCGATCCGACCCATCCGACGCAGTTCGAGGGGGAGGGGGCGCTCGAGAATCGTTCGCAACTTTCTGTCGCCGCGATTGCGGTAGCGGGTTACTTCGGGCCAACGAAGGCGGAATTCGACGGGCTCGCCGAAACAGGTCGGCAAGTGCTGGCAGCGCCCCCGTTGTCAGAGACGCTGCCCACTCGCATTCTCATCGCCCCCAGTAAATCTTCTGGCGAAATCGCTGCCTGGGATAATGCCAAACGGAATGATTTTGCGCGGCTCTACCCGCAGGCCATCGTCACCAGCGTCGATTGTGGTCACAATATTCAAGAAGAGCGGCCGGGAACAGTCATCGAGGCGATTCGCGACGTCATTTCCGCGTCACAAGTGCCGCGGTGACGCAACTCACGGCGGATTCTGCTAAGTCGATGAAACGATGCGGCTTGCGCAGACCGCACGATTGACCCGTTCTCGCTTGTGGCACACAATAACCGCGTTCTCGGCCGCGACAGGTGTTGATCCACGTCGTAGCTGCGATACCCCCTACGACCATCCCGTTCACGTCTCTCTGTTTGCACAAAAGGATGCTGCTATGCCACGCCGGCTCACGCTCCTCGTATTGTCGCTCATGTTCGTGATCGCAGGCACGCTGCGTGCTGACGA
>CAMFLN010000196.1 GCA_945957305.1 uncultured Planctomycetaceae bacterium
GGCTTGCCACGAGCGTTGTCATCAACACTGGCCTTAAGCGAGTGATCGCCGCTTGCATCACAGCCTCGTCCAGCGGCAAACCTTTTTGGCGCAATTGCCGCACATAAGAGACCAAGATCATGTCATCCAGCACTGCGACGCCCGAAAGGGCTATGAAGCCAATCGCTGCGGAAATCGAGAAAGGCATATCTCGCAGCCACAGCGCGAAGATCCCACCAACCCAACCGAACGGGACGCCAGTGAAAACGCGCAGGGCGTCGACGATGTTGTTGTACGTAAAGTACAGCAAAGTGAAGATGAGAATAGCCGCTACCGGCACGACGATTAGGAGCCGGGTGCGAGCGCGTTGAAGATTCTCGAATTGCCCACCGAACTCGTAAAAGTATCGGCCGGGTGGCAACTTGAGCTGACCTTTGATGCGCTCTTGGGCATCGGCCACAAAGCTGCCGATGTCTCGGCCGCGTACATTTGCAGAAACGGTGACCCGGCGCTGCCCCCATTCGCGGGTAATCGTTGATGGGCCTTCAACGATTCGGATGTCCGCGAGCCTTGACAACGGCAAGCGCTCACCAGAAGCCGTTGGGATTAGGATTGATCCAATGCCTTCCTTGCCGGCGCGCATTTCATCTGGCAGCCGCACGACAAGTGGGAATCGCAACTGTCCCTCGATCACCTCGCCGAGCGGCAAACTGCCGATCGATTCGATGATGTCGGTGACGGTCTTGGCCGGAACTCCGTGTCGGGCCAACTGTAGCTGGTCAAGCTTGATTTGCAAAACAGGCTGGCCGGTTAATTGTTCGGTGCTCACGTCCGCGCTGCCGGGCACGCGGTTGAGAATGGCCTCAATCTCTTTGCCCTTCTCGGCCAAGACATCCAGGTCATCGCCGTAGAGTTTGACCGCGACGTCAGCACGTACACCTGATACCATCTCGTTCATGCGCATTTCGATGGGTTGCAGGAAGGCCAACCGCTGACCGGGCATATCGCGCAGATGCTTTTCAATGAGCGTAGTTAATTCGGCTTGCGTGTGTGCCCGCTTCCACTGCTTGCGCGCCTTGAGCGTCATAAACATGTCGGTCAATTCAATGCCCATTGGGTCCGTGGCGATTTCCGCCGTGCCGATGCGGCTCCAGACGTGCTCGACCTCGTCAGGAAACTCGGCGAGCACCGCCTTCTCCATTTGCGTGTTGTATTTGATCGAATCTTCCAGGTCCGTACCCGTAAGACGCACAACACTCACCGCAATAGCCCCTTCCGACAATCGTGGTACAAATTCAGTGCCTAAATTCGGGGCGATCATGCCGAACGCGATGAACAGCACACACGCGGCGAATCCGATTACCAATGTCTTATGATTCATCGAGAACCGCAGGATGGGAGCGTGGATGCGGTGGGCGATCCTCATCATCAGCGGTTCGCGTTCGTCGATGTGCCGAGGAAGTAAGAGGCTTGCCAGCACGGGCATCAGCGTGAGTGATAGGATCATTGAACCGATTAAGGCGAAAATCACTGTCAAGGCCATAGGCCGAAACAGCTTTCCCTCGATGCCTTCGAGCGTGAGGATCGGCAGGTAGACGATCATAATGATTAGCTCGCCGAACATCGTCGGCTTGCGGACTTCGACCGCCGCATCACGAACCACGTCGATCATTTTCCGCTGTCGGTTGTCGCCGTGTGCAATGTGCCGTACACAGTTCTCGACCATCACGACCGAACTATCGACAATCATTCCGAAGTCCACTGCTCCGAGACTCAAGAGGCTGGCGGCGATGCCGAACCGAAACATGCCGGCAAATGCGAATAGCATCGACAGCGGAATGGCCAACGCCACAATCATGGCCGCCCGCAGATTGCCGAGGAACGCAAACAACACGGCAATAACGAGCAATCCGCCCTCGAATAGATTCTTCTTAACCGTGTTGATGACATGATCGACCAGCTCCGTGCGGTCGTAGACCGTTTCTACAGCGACGTTGGCTGGCAATGTCGCCTTGATGTCGTTGAGGCGATCCTTCATCGCCCAGGTGACCTGGTGAGTATTCTCGCCCATGAGCATGAAACCGAGGCCCATGACGACTTCGCCCCGGCCATCCGCTGTGACGGCACCTCGGCGAATTTCGGAGCCGATCGTCACGTCGGCTACGTCTCCAACTCGGACCGGAACACCATCTTTCGCTGTGACTACGATCCCCTTAATTTGATCGATGTTCGTTGTTCGACCAAGTCCCTGGACGAGCACTGACTGCGATCCTTCACGAACATTCCCGCCTCCCACATTGCGGTTGTTTTCTTCTGCGGCACGTACAACCTGATCGAATGTCAGACCGTACTTGATGAGCAGGTTGGGATTGATCCGCACCTGATACTGCTTCTCGTAGCCACCCCAGCTATTGATTTCAGCCGCACCCTTGACCGTGCGCATCTTGGGTTTGATTACCCAGTCATGGATAGTGCGCAGCTCCGTCACGTCATTGCCAGCACCCGTTACGACGTAATGAAGAACCTCACCCAAGCCAGTTGCAACGGGTCCCATCTTCGGCCGGCCTATTCCGGCGGCCAATTCGACCGTCCCCAAGCGCTCGTTGATCAGTTGTCGGGCGAAGTAGATGCCAGTGCCGTCCTTGAACGTCACGACCACCTGGGAAAAGCCGAATTTCGACACCGACCGCATGCTCTCCAACCCGGGAAGGCCACCGATTGTCTGTTCGATCGGAAACGTGATGCGCTGCTCGACTTCTTCGGGGCCGAGTGCGGGGGCCACGGTGTTGACTTGCACCTGCACTGGCGTGGTGTCTGGGAAGGCGTCGATGTCGAGAAAGCGCAGCGACAGTCCACCCACCGCCGCTAGCGCCACCACTCCCAGGATGACGAACAAGCGATGTCGCAGCGAAAAGTCGATGATCCAGTTCAGCACGGCCACTCTCCTATATACGATTGATCTCCGGCATCCCTACCGTTAGTGGCCGTCTGCACACCCGCAACCAGCACCCAAGTTACTTTTCAGTAGTTGGGCTTCGAGAACCACGCTGTTTTTGCTGGCGATCACTTCGCCCGGCAACAAGCCGGCAATGATCTCCGTCGTATCCTGGTCCTTGACGCCCAGACGTACCGTGCGGATGTGAAAGAACTTCGGTGCTCCCTCATTGAGAAAGTTCGTGTCTCGCACGAAGACGACATTGCAGCCGCCATCCCAATGGATCGCCTCGCTGGGAACGACGACCGCACGAGGCTCTTCTCGTAGCACAATGCGTCCCGTGCCAAATGTGTTGGCTCGCAAGCGGCCATCGGCATTGGGGAGGTCAACCCGGACTTTCACAGTTCGCGTGTGATCGTCGGCTTCCGTGCTGATCCAAGCGAGCGACCCTTTGATCTCGGGCTCGTCCTTGCTATCACTGGGCCGGAAAAGAACCGTTTGTCCAAGTGATAGGTACTTCGCGTCATCTTGCTTCACATCCAACGTCAACCACATTTGGCTTATGTCAGCTACATCCAGCAGCATCGTGCTGGTGTCCACTACCTCGCCCGGTACGATCTGGCAATTGACAACGACGCCATCGAGCGGCGCGCGGAGTGGGAACAAATTCGAGGTCGTCGAGTTGCGATCAAAAGTCGAAACCAGATCCTCGGGAGGCCCTAAGAATTGAATGCGGCGCGTGATTTCATTGGAATTGAGTCCGTCAAACACCTCCATCGACACGGGCAGGCCAAGATTCACGAGATACTGCTGCGCACTGAGCAGTGCAATTTCTGCCTCATTGAACGCCGCTTCTGCCTCGCGGAATTGACGTTCCGGTATCGACCCGTCCGTGACCAGGGGTCGGAGGCGATCGAGATTTACTTTCTTCAAGCGAAATTGCGTAATTGCCTGAAGCAGCGTGCTCTTTGCCTTGCCGATTTCCGCTGAATCAATCAACGCGAGAACGTCGCCGCGCTGCACGCGGTTACCGACTCGGGTGTTTACGTTTGCGATCGTGCCAGGGACGCGACTTGCCAAGTGTGCCATCCGGGTTTGGTCGTAGATGACTTCTCCTGTCGCGACAATGGCCTCGATAATTGGGCGTTGCGTGACGACGGCAATGTCCACTCCCGCCTTATCCATCGCTTCTGTCGAGGCGAATTGGATGCGGCGAAGGTGCAGGTTGCAGCGACTGTTGTTCTCAGCTCTTGGCCGCAATGCCAATGCGCGGCTCGCTCGCTCCATGTCCTCAGACGTAACGGTTGGCCTGTTTCTGAGCTGGGCTACTTCAGGATGGTGCAGTGGGCACTGAGCGATACCGTGCTCCTTGCACCAACCATAGTCCGCACTTGGCGGCACTAGGTTGGCATTGCATTCAATGCAATCGGCCTCCGACACGTTGTGCTCCTTGCACCACGCTTCGGCTTCGCTCGCGTCTGTGCCAACAAGTGCCGAGAACTTTGGCATCGTCCAGTCCGTGCTGTGGCCCCAAAGGGCAATGCCGGCCAATACGGCCACCACCAGCGCGGTTGGAGTCGCTCGCTTCACCCAATGCAATGCGGTGGCCCGCTTTCGGGTTTGCGAGAACGTCGTTTCTTCCGGCGGCGTCCCCTGCATTTTTTCGATCGCGTTGCGATGCGAGATTCGGGATTGAGATATTTGCGACATACGTAAGACTCCCCTAAGTCGTACAGCAATGGGCGATCAGCGCGCCATGGACACAGAATACGGAGGCCATAGACATCGCGGTGCCGCACCTGCGAAGCGCGCAGCATCGACCAAAGAAGGTCAGCGATGGGAAGAGAACATCAAATCAGCAGGACTTGATGAAGCAGATGCAGTCGGAGAGAGAATTTGCCACCGCCGGAGTCACTCGCGCGCTCCCACGGTATGGCAGATGCAACCTGTGCATCGGCCATCGCCGGGATGAGGATCGCAAAATCAAAGGGCAACGCGATATCAGGGCAATCAAGCTGCGTTTTCTGCGGTGGCAGGTACGTGCAGACGCCGTGGCATTCGACTTTGCAATTACATGGAGCCGCAGGTTTCGCGCCCTCGTCGCGCGCTTGCTGATGATGCTTGCAGCAATGCTCCGGCGGAGATTCGGCAGTGGAAGTGCTATCGCAACCCGAGCAGTCATGCGAATGGTGCCAGCAGCACCCAAGCAGTGCATGGGCGAGCAGCAGACACGCTGTCAAATTGGACAGTAATCCGTACATTTGGTTCCCTACCCTATCATCTAGCTCTTCGGCCCGCCGGTCAACCAACCTTTGGGAAAAACCGGTAGAACCGGCAATTCCCAGCCATTTCAGCCTGGCCGCCTCGTTGTGCGACCGCTTAATGGTTCTTTTGCCTGCTACCCGCACTGAGCAGTTTTTGCTTCAAAGCGGCCTTCAATTGCACGGTCTGGCTTGCGGCCACGCGCTCACCTTCGCGCAATTCCTGCATTCCTGCCGCTCTCTGCAATTCGGTCAGCTGGCTATGGACCTGAATTACGTCGACCGATCGGCGCACGACTGATACGCGCCGCGGATGAAAGCGATACTCATCCGGACTATCCTGGACGAAGACGAGACTTTCAATACCGTCCTCAACCAGGGCTCTTGTCGGCACCTCGACGAGGTCTTCCTCGGGCGCAAGCGATACAGTGCCGGTTACGAATTGACCCGCTAGCAAGTCGCCGTTTGGGTTATCCACATGACCAATTAACAGCGACATGTGCTCGTTGACATTGATAATGGCACCGATTCGCTCAATCATTGCCGGCAATACACCTACCTCTGGGTTTGCGGGTAATTGAATGCTTACTGCAATTGGTTTCGGCAGGCGCCGCAAGAATGGCAAGTCTTCTTCGTAGGCGTAGAGCCAGAGTGTCAATACACGCAAGTCCGCGATCTTAAACAAGTCCGTCGACGTGTCAACAATATCCCCCTGCGTCACGTTCTTCTCAACAATCGTCCCGTCTATGGGCGCAACAATCTCAACACGTGCCCAGTCCGCGTCTTCCGCACGGCTGATTCCTTCATGATTGTTGATGCGCTCGACTTCGGATTTAACCTTGGCAACTTCCTCTTCGCTCACCTGCCAGGACCGCAAAGTGCGTTCAGCACGATTCACGCGAATTTCGCCGATCTGAACCTGGCGTTCGGCTTCGCGCAGCGCCTGTTCTGAAGCTGCACCGTGCTGAATAAGATCCTTGGTACGACCATAGGCTTGTTGGTCGAGCCGGAGATTCGCGAGGGCATCGACTAACTCGCTTTTCTTTTCACCGAGCTCCTTGCTCCAGAGCACAGCCATTCGCTGGCCTTTGCTCACGCGGTCCATAAAATCCAAAGGACGAAAAACTGACGACGCGCTGATGCCTGAATCGCGCGACTCGTCCTCCGACAGAATATCGACGATTTGGCCGGGGAATCGTGCGCGGATATGGATTAGTTTTCCAGAGTTG
>CAMFLN010000197.1 GCA_945957305.1 uncultured Planctomycetaceae bacterium
ACCACCTGTCCGGCGTAGCGCATCAAGAGTTCCAGTAAGCTGAACTCGGTCGGTGTGAGATCCACTTCGACGCCGCCCCGCGTCACGCGGCGTGTCGTCAGGTCGAGCGTGATGTCGCGCACCTGCAGCACCGGCCGAGGCCGTGTTGTCGTGCGGCGGCAGACAGCCTCGATGCGGGCCATCAATTCGGTAAAGGCGAACGGTTTGACCAGGTAGTCATCCGCGCCGGCATTCAACCCAGCCACGCGCTCCTCGACCGAGCCTAACGCGGTCAGCAATATCACCGGCGTTTGCAGCCCTTGCGTGCGCAACTTGTTCAAGACTTCGAGCCCGGGCATGCGCGGCAGCATCAAATCGATGATGATGACGTCGTACTGCTGGCTGCTGGCCATCTCGAGTCCGCGGACGCCGTCTTTGGCCCAAGCGCACTCACTCCCCCCTTCGACGAACCCTTGGCGGAGAGCTTTGCCGATGACGGGATCGTCTTCAATCACCAGTACGTTCACGATCCAGCGCTCCCTAGAACCTGCGGTTAAGTCGACTCGGCGCCACGACTTATTTCTACGCGGGCCGCTCCCTGGTCGGACCACTCCCGCGGCGAAATCCCTCGAAACAGCGCCGCTGGAATGGGCTCAATCAGCACAACCGCGCGAGCGCCGTACCGCAGGGAGCAAGATTCGCCCTTCCCCGCGGATGCCACCCCTGGCGGCGTTAAGTGTACCGCGGAGGCCCGGCCCGGGAGAATCGATGCTGTTTGACCCTCGCGGTCCAGGGCTTGGTTTGTCGCAGAGACGCTGGACATAGGTGTTTACGCGCCTCCCACAACGACTCGGAACTTCCTGCCGAGAAAAACTTTACAGAAATGTAACGATGCTCCCGTTCTAGTCGCCGGCCGGGATTGCCTATACTCCTATCATGCTGCGGGCTGCTGACAAAAAAATGGGACCGGACTCGTTTGTGACGTCAAAACTGCCGAGTCCCTCGTCCAAGCAGATCCCAAGGCAGTTCGCCAACTGCAAACTCGCCAGCGTGCGCACTGACCGCAGTGCAAACGGCGGGCTCCCTGCCTCGGCTTCCTGCGAGGTGCAGACGTCTCTTTCCGCGACGAATGTGCGCTGCGGCCAATCGCGAGCGCAGCTCTCTGTCGTCCCACACTCCGCGTTGTCTACCTGGTAGGGACCTGCGATGCTAGACATGCTGACCGAGTTCTGGTTCAACTTCCGGCACAATCTGTTCAAGCCCCTGCTGCTGTTCTTCTACATGGGCTTCAGCGTGCCCATTCTGAAGGTGCCGTTCGAATTCCCGCATGTCCTTTACCAGGGACTGACCATGTACCTGCTGATTTCGATCGGCTGGCATGGCGGCGAAGAACTGGCCGCGCTGCCAGCGGGCGATTTCGCGCGCGCCGGGGGGTTCATGGTGATCGGTTTTGCCACGAACTTTGTGATTGGCGTCGTGGCGTACTTGATCCTGCGCTATTTCACCAAGCTGCGGCAGATTGATGCCGCCACGGTGTCGGGCTATTACGGTTCGGACTCGGCCGGAACGTTTGTCACCTGCGTCGGAGTCCTCACGGCCGCAAAGATCAGCTACGCGGCTTATATGCCGGTGATGTTGGCCGTGATGGAGGTCCCGGGCTGCCTGGTGGCCCTGTTCCTGGTGTCGCGCCTGCGCCGAACGGGCATGGATTCGCGGGGCAACATGCCGGGGGAACCGGGCTACGACAAATCGACGGTCCCTGATCCTTCGGCTGCGCACGGCCATGGTAATGGCGACGACGCCAACGGCCGCTTCGCGTCGTTCATCAATTGGGAATTGCTGCACGAAGTTTTCTTGAATCCAGGCTTGTTCCTGCTGTTCGGCGGCATCTTCATCGGGTTCGTCGGCCGCCTGCAGGGAGAAGACGTCACCAAGCCGGACGATCCATTGTTCGTCACGCTGTTCCAAGGTTCGCTGTGCCTCTTCCTGCTGGAAATGGGCATGACCGCCTGCAAGCGGTTGAAGGATCTGAAAACGGCGGGACTGCCGTTCATATTGTTCGCGATCATCGGGCCGAACGTGTTCGCGACTTTGGGAATCTTCGTCGCGCATGGGTACAGCATGTTCCTGGGTCAGCCGTTTGATCAAGGAACCTATGTGCTGTTTTCCGTGCTGTGCGCGGCTGCGTCTTATATTGCCGTGCCCGCCGTGCAGCGATTGGCAATTCCCGAAGCGAGCCCGACGCTGCCCTTGGCGGCCTCGCTGGGCTGCACGTTCTCTTACAACGTGACGATCGGCATTCCGATCTATATGCAAATCGCGAAAGCGGTAATGGATCATTTCCCGGTCACCGCGGTTAGCTGATACGACGGGCAACAGTGTAGAATGTGGCGGCAGTGTAGAATGTGACGGCAAGGCGTCCTGCACCGCAGCGACGAAATCCGAAAGGCGGCCTACGATGGCTAAATTCGTTGAGGCAACTCGCGTCGTCGTGATTGCCGAGAGTGTGCTGCTCAAAGAGCTACTGGCAAAGTTCGTCGAGTTGGGGATCAAAGGCTACAACGGACTGTATTGCTTTGGCAAAGGGGAGCACGGCCTGGTCGAGGACCTGTTTTCGAATCCGGACCGCGCGTGCGTGCGGCTGGAAATGATCACGAGCCGTGACATCGCCGAAAAGATCATGGACTACGTGCATCGCGGAGCCGTGCAGCGATATCCCATCACGGCCTACGTCGACACCATCGAGGTCGACGCCAAGGATACCTTTTACTGAGCAGCGGCGGGCGCCTTGCCGAGCGGCGCGGGGCGCGCCGCACTCTCGAAATGTGCCCCGCCAAGCCTTTAGAGCGTTGATTCCTCGGCAGCAAGGCCAGGGATCATTTCCTCGGCGATCAGGGGCGACGGCACGCTTGTGAACGTGTGCCAGGGTTGCTGCAGCTGCTGCGGCTCGATGTTACTCACGGCCGTTGCCCGCTTCGACTGCCACTGGGTCAACCAGCGCAGCAGTGTCGAGCGACTTATGACACCTGTCGGTCGCTCATCCTTCACGATGATCACGCGGTGAATGGTCACACGACACAGGAAGTCGAAAATCACAAGCGCCGACGCCTCTTCGGGATAGCTGACGACGTTGGTTTTCATGGCGTCGCATACCGGGCGATGCCAGCCGTCAGACCGCGCCGAGGCCTCGATCAAATCCTTCTCGGCGACGATGCCCACGAGCCGGCCTGCGTCGTCGATCACGGGGGCCGAGTCGACTCCCTGGCGGAGCAATGTTTCCGCCGCGTTGCACACGGCCTGATCTTGTCGCAACAAGACGGCCGGACGACTCATGATTTCTCGCGCCGTCAACGATTCGAGCCATTGGCGATAACTATCGTTCGCCGTTTCTGCCGAGGTTCCGTCGTGACGTATTTGGCTGAAGCGCACGACGCGATCCCGACCCGTATGCTTCGCCACGCGCAAGGCCTGGTCGGCGCGTTCGAACAGATCGTTGGGTTTGGTGATGCCGTCTTGCAACTCGGCGATGCCGAAACTGGCGGTAATCGGACGCCCCCCCTGCAGCGGCAAACAGACGCCATGCATCATCTGCCGCACCCGATCAGCCCACGACTCTGCTTCCGCCTCGTTCGTCTCGGTCAAGAGCATGCAGAACTCTTCGCCGCCGTAACGGCACAAGTGATCGCTGCTGCGGCACTGTGATTCAAGAATTTGCGCAAAGGCCTTGAGGATCATATCGCCCACGATATGTCCCTGCGTGTCGTTGACCGTCTTGAAATAATCGATGTCGCACAGCACGCAGCTCAGCGCCAGGCCATGCCGGGCGGCGCGGGCCAGCTCGCGCTCGAAGTGCTCAAAGAAAATCCAGCGATTGGGCACGGCCGTCAGCGGGTCCGTGCGGGCCAGCCTGACGAGCTGGTTTTCCAGCTCGATCACCCTGGCTCCGGCCCGCAAGCGGGCCAGCAATTCCGCCGAGGCGATCGGCTTGGTCAACAAGTCGTCGGCGCCCGTCTCCAGGGCCAGGATCATATCGGCGACCTTGTTATGCGCCGTCAACAGGACCGTGTAGATGTAGTGCGGAAATCGCTCCTCGCGGATCCGCCGGCACAATTCGATGCCGTCCAGGCCGGGCATGTCCCAGTCACAGACCAAGAAGTGGGGACAATCCCCCTGCAGCGCTGCCAAAGCCTGATCGCCATTCTCGGCCTGTTGCACCTCGTAGCCGGCTGATTGCAGCCAATACGAGACCAACCGACGGATGTCGGGATCGTCGTCAGCAATCAGGACTTTACGGTGCAACATGAGGAATGCCGTTTGAAGTACGGCGCGTGGGAGGCCTGGCGGGGTTCATTCACCAGAAACTATAGTTCTGTTCCCCCAATTTGTTTGTCCATCATGCGCGGAACTTGAGCTTTCATTCGGCAGGCAATCCGCAGCTTTCCTGCCCCCGCCGGCAAACTTTAGCAGACACGCATGTCCGGCATCGTCCGCACAAGCCGTACAATCGCGCGCACCCGGCGGATTCGAGCCCGCAAACCCAACGCCACCACAATCGCTTCGTTCGTCAACGGCCTTGAATCCGCTGTCTGAATGAGAACCGCAATAAATGCTCCAGGCCAAAGCGGTGGCGCGGCGATGAAACAAGGGAAACCGCATCCCTTCAGCCTCGGTCGAACCGCATGCGTCTTGGGTCATGGCTTGTCTGGGCGAGTGTCACGCTGGCCGCTTCTGGCTGCGCGCGCCATGCCGCGCTGTGTTACCGCACAGGCAGCGGCGCGCCGAGCAGTGACGCCCTCGACGTCGTCGACCGTGGCACACAGGTCGTGGACGTCAACCGCGTCGAGCGCTTGCCGGCCGTCGATCAGAAGATCGGCTACCCCCGGACGCCCGGCAACTACCACCTGCTGTCGAAGGTCGATTGCCAGTGCCTGGCGGCTCGCGCTTCGAAATTGGGAAATCTGTTTGACGGCGAGCGGCGCGCCTTGGCGGCCAAGGATCGCGGTTCCAGCCTCTGCTCGCGCGAGGATAACTCGCTCACCTACGATGTGCTGAGGACCGCGGCGCTTGAAGCGCGAAACCGTTCGGCCGGAGACGCGCTCGGCGAGTTTTACCTGCTGGCCTTGAACGAAGGGCGCTTGGACATTCTGCATCAGTCCCTGGTCGAAGTGCGGCAATCGGCGGAACGCATCGAAACGATGCGCCGGCAAGGCTTGAAGATGCCCTTGGATGATGGCCAGCTCTCACGCAACGAAATCGAGCTGCGTGATCAACAGGCGCAAGTGCTGGGTGGCGTCACACAACTCAACATGCACCTGTGGGAACAGATCGGGCTGCTCCCTACGATGCCCTACGAACGCCTGTGGCCCCAGGCTGACTTGGATGTGCAGGTCGAACCGCAGGATATCGAGGCCGCGGTTCAATACGGCTTGGCCACTCGTCCCGAATTGGGAATGTTGCGGCGCATGCAACGCAGCTTGGACGTCGATTCGCTTGGTTCGGCCCGGGCTGCGCTATCCCAGCTCAGTCCTCTCTTGGGGCTCGCGCCGCAATCCTCTGGCTGCGATGGTCTTTTCAGTTCTCTGAAGAAGCTGCACGAAGCCAAAGAAGAACTGCCGGCACGCCGGCGGCAAATCAATCAGTATGCCGCGCAGCGCGAACGCGAAGTTGCTGTCGAGATTCGCCAGGCGGCGGAAATGGTAGACGTTCGCTTGCGGCAAGTCGCGCTGGCTAAGGAAACACGCGATCAGTTGCTGCGGCGGCGGAGCGATGCCGAAACGCGCTCGCAAACCGGCGGCGCCACGTTCGCCGATGTAACGCTAGCCCGCGTCGCCCTGTGGCAAGCCGACGCGGACTTGCTCGAGAAGGTCGTGAACTGGCGCATCGCCCTCGTAAAACTCGCGCAGGCACAAGGGGTGCTTGTCGCCGAGTGCTGCCCGTAATTACGAATAGTGGGCAGCCGGCAGAGGGCAGTAAAGAGCGCGATTAACGCGTACTTGGCAGGAGCCCGTTGGCTGAGTTATTCCGCGGTCGCGTCGGCAACTCGCTGTTCCCAGAATTTGCGGGCTGCTTTGATGTATTTGTCGGCTTCGCGGCGCTCTTCGGGATCTTCCAATTTCAGCTTCTCGCCCCGCTCGTTGGTCCAATCGAGAAAGAACTGGGCCGAGGCCTTGCTGACGCGCGGTTTTTCCCCCAGTTCGACGTACCACGGCGCTGTCGACGCGAAGCGATAGGTCTTGTCGACGTCCGTTACAGCGCGAACCAGCACCCAGCCGCTCGCGGTGAATTTTACCGGCGGGAGGTGCCCCGTCTTGGCCACTTCGTCCAAACGAACGCTTTGCACGACGCGCCCGTCTTTGACGATGTCCAGGTCTGTCTCTTATACACATCTCCGAGCCCACGAGACGTAGAGGAATCTC
>CAMFLN010000198.1 GCA_945957305.1 uncultured Planctomycetaceae bacterium
GCCATGAACGCGTCAAAGTCGACCTGCATCGTATGTCGTTTCGACTTCACGTAACGCTGGAACATCGCCTTGCGCTCGGCGTCGATCTGCTTATGCATTTGCGCGTTGCTCGGCAAGGCATAGCGTCCGCACAAGTATTCGCCCACCAAGCAGGCCTGCCGTTCGGCGATGGGAAAAATCGCCCCCAGCGGCTGCAGCAAACCGATGAAGAACAGGTTATCGATTTCCGGCTGAAAGGTCCGCAGGTACAGCGGCAGGTCATTATCCGGCGCCGCCAGGAAGTTTTCGTCGAAAAAGGGAAAGGTGACTTTGTAGCCCGTGCAATAGACGATGGCGTCGATCGGCTCGCTCGTCCCGTCAACGAAACGGACCTGGTCGCCGGCCAGTTCCGCGATATTCGGCTTGGGTTTGATATCGCCATGGGCAATGCGATCCAGAATCACGCTCGACACGCTCGGGTGCGCTTCCATCAATCCGTGGTCCGGCTTCGGCAGGCCGTAATCCTGCATACGTCCCACCTGTAGCCACAACAGCGGAGCCAACATCCGGCGCGATAGCCACCAGGGAATGCCAGGCAGCACCCATTGGTCCGGTGGCCGGCCCAGCAAGTATTTCGGAATGATGTGCGCGCCGCGGCGGGCACTCAGGAACACCTTGTTCGCGACGTAGCTGCACTCGACCGAAATGTCCATCGCGCTGTTGCCCATGCCGACAACCAGCACGTTCTTGCCGCGAAACGCCTCGGCATCACGATAGTAATGTGAGTGCATCACCGTACCGTGAAACTCGCCGGGAAACGCGGGCTCGGGCCAGCGAGGATCCCAATGATGACCGTTGCAGACAAAAAGCGCGTCGTAATCGCGGGTGGCGCCGGTCGACAGCCGCACGCGCCATGCACCGTTGTCCAGCCGCGCGGCGTGGTCGATTCCCGTGTTGAAAGTGATGCGCTCGCGAATGCCAAAATGGTCGGCATAGCTGCGAAAATACGACAGCACCTGCGTATGGTGGCAATAGTTGGGATACTCCGCCGGCATGGGGAAATCCGAAAATTGCATCCGCGGCTTTGACGAGTCGATATGCAGCAGCCGGTAGGCGCTACTCACCTTGTTGGGATTGTTGTAGTACCAGTTGCCACCGATATCGTCACTGCGCTCGAAGCAGTCGAACGGCAGCCCCCGTTCCTTAAGAGCCTTGGCGGTCGTGATGCCGCACGACCCTGCGCCGATAATGCAGGAAGTTGGCAGTGAGGTCATGGAGTTTGCCTGTTGCAGCTAAGTCGCCTTAATGAATCGCCCATGCGCCGTAGCTCATTCCACGACACTCTGCGCCACCGGCGCCTTACGATAGTCGAGCGGCGGCTTTTGACCCGTCAGCAGTAAGGAGCGATAACCCTCCTTGCCAACGCGCCGGCCAAACTCGTCCTTGGCTGCCGCCACCAGTTCGGGACGGGTGAACAAATCGTAGGCAGTCGCCGCCAGCACCTTGGCCGCCAGAACCATTCCTTTGCGCCCGATCGTCGTCCCCCCGGCGGCGGTCGCTTGCCAACTATGCCCCGGCGTGCCGGGCACCCAGCAGACAGTCGAAAAACCGGTAGTGGGTACAACCCAGGAAACGTCTCCCACGTCGGTCGATCCTTTGTTTTGCCCCCCTTTGTTGTCGAGCACGTCGCGCAGGCTGTCGAGCGGCGCGGGCTTGGCCAAGGTTGTTGCGATCCGCGCGGCGAACTTCTCCTCGTCCGAAGTAAAGCTAAGGTCGTTCAGCTCGCGCAGGTTCGCCAGCGTGACGCGTGACAGCGCATCGTTGGGCAGCAGCTCATTGGTGCCGCCGAGATACTCAACTTCCAGCTTGGTTTCAGTGGCGAGTGCCCCCGCTTCGGCGCACTTCAGCAGCCTGGCGTAGACGCCGCGCGCGACTTCAGCCTGGGGATGACGCACGTAGTAATACACCTCGGCGAAATCGGGGACGACGTTAGGGGCGCCGCCACCGGCGGTGATAACATGGTGAATGCGCGTCAGATCAGGCGTATGCTCGCGCAGCAATTCGGCCGCGTAATTCGTCAACTCGACCGCATCCAGGGCCGAACGCCCTTGTTCGGGCGAAGCGGCCGCGTGGGCGCTCGTTCCGCGAAAGCGAAACTTGGCGGCAATCCGCGCCAGGCAGGTTGCGTCTCCTGCCGCGTTGCGGCTGCCAGGATGCCAATGCAACGCAACGTCACAATCCTTGAACAGCCCCTCGCGCACCATGAAGACTTTTGCCGCGCCCCCTTCCTCGGCCGGGCAGCCATAGTAACGCACGGTGCCGGGAAGCTTGTCCTTCTTCAATTGTTCGGCCACTGCAATCGCCGCTGCGGCCGACGCCGTGCCAAACAGATGATGCCCACAGGCCTGGCCGTATCCGCCGGCCACGCGGGGCGCCTGCTCGGGCGTGGCCTGCTGCGACAAACCGGGTAGCGCGTCATACTCCCCGAGAATGGCGATCACCGGCTGGCCGCTGCCGGCCGTCGCGGTAAATGCGGTCGGAATGCCGGCGACGCCGCGCTCGACTTTGAACCCGGCGCCCTCCAACATCTCGGCCAACAGCGCCGCCGACTTCTCCTCCTGGTAGCCGGGCTCCGCCCACTCCCAGATTTTCAACGCGGCCTGCCAGGTCGGCTCCGACAAGGCATCAACAGCCGCCGGGAGCGCCGCTTTATCGGCTCGACACGGGGTGCTGAGGACACCAGCCACTACGACGCCGTAGAAGGCCAATAATAGTGTGCGGAGAAGGTAATACTTGTCCGATTGAGCGCGGAAAATTCTCATGGCATCAGTGTACACGCACAAGAACCAGTCGCCAAAAAGCGCAATGAGAACTGTGTGGTACGCTTACCCAAAGACCGCGGTTGCGGTCTGCGCCTTCAGCCCGTCACAATCTCGCCCCGGGGTCCGATGCACTTCGACCTGGAAACAGTACGCCGCGCCTTGCAGCCTGACTTTGGCATGGGCTGGAATCTAGTGCTGGCCGTCGCGCCGCTTGCGCTGGCGATTCTCTTATTCCGACCGAATTGGCGGCGCGGCGTGCTGTGGTGGCTGGGCTTAGTTGCCTTTTGCCTGTTTCTGCCCAATGCGGCTTACACGTTGACCGACGTCATTCACCTGGTGCATCGCATCCGGCGCGAACCCTATTTGCCGGCGTGGACCGTGGCCCTGGTATTAATTCCCCAGTACGCCGCTTTCATGATGATCGGTTGGCAGGCGCACGTGCTCTCGGTGATGCGCTGCGCCGATTACCTGGCGGGGCTGGGGCGGCCTCGGCTGGTTGTTCCCTGCGAGTTGGCTTTGAACCTGATCGCCAGTTTCGGGATCTTCTTGGGTCGGTTCCAGCGCTTCAATAGCTGGGACGTGGTCAATCGGCCAGAACGATTGGCACTGGCGACAATCGCCGACTTTACCCGGCGCAACCCGGTGGAGGTCATGGCCGCCACCTGCGGCGTTGTGACCGTGTTGTATTACGCCACGAAAGTCGTCAACCGAGCACTGATCGAATATGGCGAAAAGCGCTGGTAGTGCCCGCAGAACACTACTTTCCGCCCGACTCTTTTTCTGCCGTGGCGGGCTTTGACTTGGCCGCCTTGGCCTTTTCTCCGGCCAGTTCCTTGCCTGCGACCAGGGTGTCGAGCTCCTTCTTGAGTTGCGCCTCGAGATTGGGGAGCAAACCGACGTGAACCGCCTGCACGGTGCCGTCTTTGCCCACGAGCACGGTCTGTGGAATCGCGTTGGCCTGGTAGGCGCGTGCGACTTCACCTTCCTTGTCCAGCGCGATCGGCAACTTGAGCCCTGAGTCGTCGATAAACTTTTGGATGTCTTCCGGCGTCTCCTGAATATTCACGGCGTACAACAGCACGCCTTTCTCCTTGTACTCGGCAGCCACTTTCTCAATGACCGGCATGGCTCGCTGACACGGTCCGCACCAGGTGGCCCAGAAGTCGAGAATGACGACGTTCTTGTCCTTGAGCGCGGCGAGGTCGAGCTTGCCGCCTCCCAGCAGGTCGAGCTTGATGCCCGGCGCCGGCTTGGCCAACAACGGATGAGGCGCCTCGGGCCCGCCGCCGCGAAGTTCCGAGAGGTCTTCGATTCGCACAGCCCCATCCGGCGCTTTGAAGGCAAACGCGTCCGCGGCGAACTGCGGATTCTCTTGCCAATCGCTGTACTGGACGTTGCTCTCAACCTTCAAATTGGCAAAGGCCGGATTTCCTTGCGGCCCTTTGGCCATCTTCGCAAAAGCTTTGCTCAAGTCCGGGACGAACTGTCGCACAATCGGTTTGTCCCCCGCTTCGATCCACAGCTGCCAGTCCGATTCCTCCGAGGCAACCTTGATCAAATGGCATTGCACATCGCCGAGTTTTACTTCGCCGCCGTACGTGGCTGAGGAGACGTTCTCGAGCAACTTTGCGGCTGGGTCGTCGGCCAACATCGCTCCCGTGATAACGGCCGCGTTGCCCCCATTCAATACCGCGGCCGCGAGTGGGTTTGTCAGCAATTTATCCCAGGTGCGTTGATCTTCCGGCACAGGCTGGACAAGGTACTTGCCCATGGTCTTGAAGAAGATCGTCACTTCAGCGCCGTCGCTCACCAATTCTCCACCACCCGGCCCTGATTCCAACATAAAGGCGAGCTTGTCGGGTCGTTCGGCCTGCAGGTGCTGCGTGACATTAATGTCGTTGCTGTTAGCGCCCTGCGAGATGTGCATCTCGATCTTGATCGTGACATCGAATCCCTTGAGTTCTTTCAGGTGCTTCGACCAGGCGTCGACGACCTTGCTGACTTGCGGATCGATTTCCGCCGAGAGCTTATCGGCGGCGTGCGCCACTGCGAAGCAGGAAGACAACAGCACAGCGATGAATCCGGCGGCCACTTGACGCAAACGCATGACGAGTTCCTCGCTGGGCTAGATTTTCGATCTTGGGGGGTGGGAACCGGGACCGTTCCGAGGGAATGTTTCGGCCTGCCGCGACGACACTTCACGGCAGACCGGCTGCGATCCCGAGGAGAGTTCGGTAGATTATAGGTAATACGCAGCCCGCAGGCGAATTGGCGCAACTTCGCCCGAAATGTGCAGTTTTCGGCGGAAATCGCCGGCGCGGACCGGCCAGGTCAGCTGCCGGTGACCTCGCGAGGACCTCGTGACGCGCGCTCTTCGTCACTCAGCAATCCGCGCATGACGATCTCGACCAACGACTGGTACTGTTCGTTCATCGAAACGCTGCGGCCGACAAAGTGGTTCGTGAACATGGTGCCATAGAGCAGGTTGCCAATGGCATCCATGATGCGCTCAACGGGCAGATCGGTACGGTATCGCCCGTCGGCAATCAAACTCTCGTGAACCGAGCGCCACTTCTGCCGATTCTGTTCGCGATACTCGAAATATGTCGGCTTGCTGCGGCTTTTGAAGTTCGCGCGTTCCTGGATAAGCAACTCGACGTGCTCGGGATGATCCTCGAAAAACTGCAGATACGCGCGAATTCCGCGGGCAATGCGGTCCATTGCGTCATCCGTTTCGTCGGCGGCCTTGGCGACCACTTCTTGCATCTGCTTCATGCCGGCGTCGACGCAGGCGTAAAACAACGCCTCTTTGCTGGCGAAATAGAGATAGAGCGTCCCCTTGGCGATGCCGATTTCAGCCGCCACACGCTCCATTTCACAATCGCTGTAGCCCAACTCGGCGAACAGCCGGGCGGCCGTGTCGATGATCGCCTGGCGGCGCTCTTCGCGCCGATCGGGCGTGCAACCATCGGTCGATGGGGAAGATTGAGATTGAGACGATTGAACAGGCATCGAATCGATTCCCTACAAAAGGCTCGAAGCCACGCACTCCAGCCGGCCAGAAGTCCCCCGTCGGAGGCAGCGAACCGCCAGACTTGCGAAAGTGTCATCCGCGAGATATTGCACGTGGTGGGCACTTGCCTATAATCTACCAGGACAGCGACTGACTGACTAGTCAGTCAGCAACTTTCCCGCCCAGCCGTTCCTCACCCAGGCAAGTTGACTACGCCCCCCCACCTAAACTCCGAGCCGGCGATCATGCCGAGTGCTTTACCCACCTGTGACATAAAGACGATGGCGGAATCTCCAATGCGCCTGGCGGTTCCACTGCGCGAGCAGAGTTTCCTGCTCGGACTTATTGTGTGTGTGCTGCTATGTGGTTGCGGTAAGAAGGCCGAGGGGCCGCCGCCGCCAAAGATCCAGCAAATCCTGTATACCACTCCGAGTGAAGAGACCATCTCCGAGTATGAGGAATTCACCGGCCGCACAGCAGCCGTGAAAACCGTCGAGATTCGTGCCCGGGTCAGCGGCTACCTGGACAAAGTCCTGTTCGCTGACGGCGCGGAAGTCAAAGCCGGCGAT
>CAMFLN010000199.1 GCA_945957305.1 uncultured Planctomycetaceae bacterium
GTCAGAGCAGGAGTGCGGACCGGCGCTATACGCCACGGTCGCGTCCTGGCAAGAAGCTCCGCTCATCTGCCGCATTCTTGACGTTCAGACCGTCGAATGCCAGAGAGCGAGGCTGAGAAATCGAATTATCGGAGAATCCGCACGCGTGATTCGTTGGTCAGCATGTCGTAGACGTCTTCAATGTCTCGCGGCGCTAAGCGGATGCATCCGCGACTGTCGGCCTGGCCAATGCTGGCCGGATCGTTCGTGCCATGAATGCCAAAATGCTCGTCGAGGCCGATCCAGTACTTACCCAGCGGATTGTTGGGATCGTTGGCATCGACAACGCGATCGGGCCCGTAATAGACGGGATTTTGCGTTTTGGTTTTTACGGTGAACTCGCCATCGGCCGCATTGTGGTCGGCGCCGATGCCCACCGGGAAGCTGCCGGCGTAACGGCCGCCGAGCATGAGGGTCAACTGCCGCTTGTGCATGTTGATCGTGGCGTCAAACGGACCCTGCACAACCTTCAGCTTCTCGCCCGGGGGCAGTTGATTGGGATCGGCGATGCCGTTGATCTTGGCCAGCAGCTGCCAGGGGACGCGATAGTGCTGCGCTAAACGATCAAGCGAGTCGCCGGGTTGCACTTCATAAGCCGGCAGCAACAGATGTTCGCGCGAGTAAATCACGGTGCCTGCCAGTTGATTGAGCAACAGCACCAGCTCATGTTGTTCTTGCTCGGTTAGTCGAGGATCGTCGTACCAGCGCGACAACAACAGGAGAGCGGGATCGAGCCGCTGCTCGGCGAGCAACGCCTGCGCCGCGGCCCTGTCGGTCGCGTAGTTACTCTCGGGCAGGCTCCCGCCGACCGGCGCCACACCGTCGCCCGCCGGCGGCGGAGCACCCATTTCGACAGGGGGCGGAGCGGCCGCCGCGGGATCGTGGTAAGCCGCGCTGGGAGTGCCGGGGACTTCTTGAGCGGACGGTGGCAACTGCGCCGCGGGGTCAGCGACCGGCGGCAGGTTGTGGCTTGCATCGCTCGGTCCGACGCTCGGAGCGACAAACGGCGGCGCCGCCGCATCTTGATGCGCCGGTGTGGTGTTGAACTGCGGCGCTTCGGCCGCGGCCGCCGGCTGTGGTTGCACAACTTGCGGCATCGGCGGCTCGGTCACCGCAGCGGAACTTCCCGGAACGCTGGGAGGAGTTCCGCTCTGTGCGGGGTCGAACTGAGGCAACTCGATTTGTGGACCGTCGTGCCAATCTTCTGGCGTTGCGCCAGGGGGCGGTTCCACATCACGCGCACCCGTGAGCGCCACATAGACGCCGTAGGACACGGCCGACAACACGGCAACGATGAGCAGTGTCTTAAAAGCCTGCACCGAAGTTCTCCTGAAATCCCGTTGTGGACCGCGGCGCGCGATCGATCGCGGCGGTTCAACAGTTTGCCCTCGACTATCGCCGATCCGCGCTGCAGCGAAGATTGCCCGCTCGCCTGGCACGGGCAAATTGCGGCAAGATCATAGGAGAAGTTTGCCATTGACGCTACGTCAGCCGCAGCGCAATCCCCGGCAATTCGCGCGATTGATCAGCAGCCAGGCATTTTGCTAGCAGTCAATCGCTAGCAGGCTTGCGCTGTTTCCCTTCGCGCAGGCGGGCGCGAATCGTCTTCAATCGTGCCGCCAATTCGTTTTCGAAGCCTCGCGGCACCGGGCGATAGTATTCCCGCTCGATCCCTAAATAATCTTGCGCGGCCACACCTTCCGGCGCATCATGGGAGTATTGGTAACTTTCGCCATGCCCCAGCCGCTTGGCCCCGGGATAATGACTGTCCTTTAAATGGACAGGCACGGGCAGCAGCCGCCCGGAAGAGACATCGGCCCGCGCCTCGCCAATGCCGATGGTCGCCGCGTTCGACTTTGGGGCGCAGGCCAAATACGTCACCGCCTGTGCCAACGGCAACTGACATTCGGGCAAGCCGACGAATTCCGTTGCTTGCATCGCCGCCACCGCTAGCGGCAGGGCGTGCGGATCAGCGTTCCCGATATCCTCGCTGGCCGCGATCACGATGCGACGAGCCAAGAACCGCACGTCCTCACCCGCTTCGAGCATTTGGGCCAGCCAATAAAGAGCCGCGTCAGGATCGCTGCCGCGAATGCTTTTGATCAGGGCACTGGCCGCATCGTAGTGTGCATCCCCCTGCCGGTCATAAGCGATCGCTTTCCGCTGCACCGATTCCTCGGCCAAGGCGCGGGTAAAGACAAGCGGGCGTTCGTTGCTCGACAGCACCCCGATTTCCAGGGCCGACAGCGCGCGTCGCGCATCGCCGTCACTGACTTCGGCCAGGAACTCGAGGGCGTCCTCTTCGAGCCTGACATTTTCATTCCCCAGCCCACGCTCTTTGTCCGCCAGTGCGCTGCGTAAGACTTGCTTGATATCGTCGTTTGACAGCGATTGGAACTGAAAGACCCGGCTGCGGCTGACCAGCGCGCTGTTGATGGCGAAAAACGGGTTTTGCGTCGTCGCGCCGACCAGGATCACAATCCCCTCTTCCACGTCGGGCAGCAGCACATCTTGCTGCGAACGGTTGAAGCGGTGAATCTCGTCGACGAAGAGCAGCGTCTTCTTGCGGTCGGCCGACAACCGGTCGCGAGCCCCTTCCAGCACTTCTCGCAATTCCTTCACGCCGCTGGTGACAGCATTCAGTTGAATGAATGCCGCTTTGCTTTCGGCAGCGAGCAAGCGGGCGAGGGTCGTTTTTCCGGTACCGGGAGGGCCATAGAAAATGACCGAACCGAGTCGATCGGCTTTGAGCAGTCGATTAAGCAGCTTGCCCTCGCCCAAGAATTGCTTCTGCCCGACAAACTCGGCCAAGGTCCGCGGCCGCATGCGCGCGGCGAGCGGTTGGGCATGGCGACGATTCTGCGCCTCGCCGGCATCAAATAAAGAAGGGCCGCTACGTGCCATCGGGTGCTAACCCTTTCAATTCACAAACAAGGAAGTCACTCGCGAATTATACGCGCTTCAGCCTCGTCGGTCGCGTTGCACGATTTTCAACATCCGGCCGCATCGGACCGCCCTCCGTGTCGAATGGACCACATTGACCTAGCGCTGCCGCTTAAAAAGTTTCGTCGCGGGAATCGAGACCGTATCCGCGAATCTTGTCAAACAGCTGACGCCGGCTGATGCCCAGTGCCTTGGCTGCTTTGGTCCGGTTCCAGTCGTTGTGCTCCAACGCCTGCTCCAGAACCCGGCGCTCGGTTTCGGCCATAATTTCCTTGAGCGACAGGTCCGCCGGATGCGCGTGACGAGTGTCGGCGGAATTCTCTGTCGTATGACGGCCGGGAATTTGCAGATCGTCGGCCAGGATCACGCGTCCCCGCGTCAACGTCGCCGCCCTGGCGAGCACGTTTTGCAGCTCACGAACATTGCCGGGCCACGGCTGCTCGACCAGAAGTTTGCACGCTTCGGGCGAGAGGGTCAGCTGCGGCCAGTCGTATTTGCGGGACAGACGATGGACAAAATGCTCGGCGAGCAGCGGTATATCGTCCCGACGCTCGCGCAGCGGAGGCAATAGGATCGAAACGACGTTGAGCCGATAAAGCAGATCTTCGCGAAAAGTACGGTCCGCAACCATCGCATCTAGATCTTGATGCGTGGCAGAAATCACGCGCACATCAACCGTCAGCGACTGGCTATCCCCCACACGCTCGAATTGCCCGGTCTGCAGCACGCGCAGCAGCTTTGCCTGCAGGTCGATGTTCAAATCACCAATTTCATCCAGAAACAACGTCCCTTGGTGTGCTTGTTCAAAGCGCCCTATGCGGCGCGTCACCGCGCCGGTGAAGGCCCCGCGTTCGTGGCCGAACAATTCACTCTCCAAGAGCATTGGGCTGAGGGCGGCGCAGTTGACTTTGACAAACGGTTGCCCGGCGCGCGCCGAGTTGCGATGAATCGCGCTGGCGACCAGTTCCTTACCGGTGCCACTCTCGCCCAGGATCAGCACCGACTCACTGGTCGCAGCGATCCGTCCGATCGATTTGAAGACCTGCAACATGGCAGGCGTGCCGCCAATCAATTCTTCGTCACGCTCTGTCTCGGGCAAGATCGGCCGCGCTGCCAATGACTGGAGCTGGGCAACCAGCGCCTGCTGTTTCAGCGCGCGGCGCACAGTGAACAGTACCTCGTCAAGATCGAACGGCTTGGTGATGTAATCGAACGCACCCAACTTCATAGCCTCGATCGCGGCCTGGCTACCGCCAAAGGCGGTGATGACGATGATGGGCGTTTCTTCCAGGTGGTCCTCGAATTGCCGTAGCAGCTCTAGCCCGGTTCGTCCTGGCATTTTGAGGTCCAACAGCGCCGCGTCGATCGCCTGGCCCGCAAGCACATCGGCGGCCTGTCGCCCGTCGCAGGCTTCGATCACTTGATAACCCTCGGAGCGCAAGAGCACCGCCAGGTTTGAGCGAATCGTCGCGTCGTCGTCGGCCACCAGGATGGTGGCGCCGACAGCCTTTTTGCTCATTGTCAACTCTTCCGCAGCGGTAGGGTGACTCGAAACACGCTGCCAGCTTTTGTACCAGCCAAGAACTCGATAGCGCCGCCATGCTGCAGGACGATCTCACGGCAAAGTGCCAAACCTAGACCGGTCCCCATCGGCCGGGTCGTGAAAAAAGGTTCGAACAGCCGGGGCCGATCTTCGGGCGGCACACCGCGGCCCGAGTCACGCACTTCGATCGATCCCTGCGTGGCGTCCGGCGACCGGCAACTGCTCAGAACCAGCTCCCCGCCCGTGGGCATGGCTTGCAGCGCGTTTTGCAGCAAATTGATGAACACCTGTCGCAAACCCGTGGGAGAACCTGCGACCGGGAATTCTAGCGGGGAGAGTTGCCAGTGCAGCGTCACGTTTTGTTGCGCGGCTTGCGCGGCGATCATAGCAACGGTTTCGCGCAATAGCTGGTGCGTCTCGAGGGGCTGCCGCTCGGCATGGTCAGCGCGGGAGAAGTACAGCAGTTGCGTGACGGTTTGATTCAATTGATCGACTGCCGCCACGACGGCTTGCAACGATTGCGGCGTGCGAGTTTGCTCCGGCAGTCGGTCCCACAGTTGAACCGTCGAGCGAATGGCCGCTAGTGGATTGCGGACTTCGTGTGCGACACCGGCGAGCAGCTTGCCCAAGGCGGCGAGATGTTCTGATCGGCGAAGTTCGTCTCTCAACCGCGCCTCCTGTTGCCGCTGTGCGTGCAAGGTGCGACCGAGATTGATGAGCAATACTGCCGCCAACGCCAATCCGCCGATAGCCATGGCCGTCGACGCCTGATAGCGACGCACCTGATTGCCGAGCTGCCGTGGATCGACCAGGCGATACATCAGCCAAGTCGCCAGGCGTGCCGGTCGCGCGCTTCCTACAGGTTCTGTCAAAATCATGACGCGACTGGCTTCGACATCGCGCACCGAAAGCCGCGTCTCGCCCGGGGGGCTGCTCAAGCTCTCGCGCGCTTGCAAGCGAATGTATGGAGCTTCCAGCGGAGGCGGGTCGGATTTATCTCGCTCGCGTGGCGGATGGGCTCGGCTTGGAAACGCATAGCCGAGGAAACGATCGAGACGATCATCCGCGTAGAACCCCCCCTCGATATCAGGAAAGTCACGCAAGATACGCTCCGTCACTTCGCCCAGCTCGCGGTTCAGCTGGTGCACAGCGTCCTCGGATTCGGGCGGGAAGCCAGCGAAGCTGTGTGCCGCGCTCGTCATCTGCCGGCTGGCCGCTGTGAGTTGCTCGCGCACGTCTCGCTCCCGTTCCGGGCTGCTGCGGGTCACGATCACGTCGAAGGCCAACAGCGCGAGCGAACCGGCGACGACGATCGCCAGCACCGCGACCTGAATCGGCACGGACCACGAATTCTTGAGCGCAATAGGACTCACTATGACACCGCTCTGCATCGACTGACAACATCCCGACTTGGCGAGGACTTCAAATACCATACCACGGCGTAAACCAGGAGTTTTGGCCCAGCGACGCGCTAAGTTTGGGCAGGAATCTGCCCAGCGCACCGGGGGATTTCTGCCCACTTTCGCCCCGGCGCTATCAAGTCGGGAAAGCAGTTTCGACGGCGGCGGAAAAAGCCGAGCGCCTGTTGGAAATAACTTTGTCCTCAGCCAACTGCCGGCGGCAACTCGCTTTCGAATCAAAGAACTCTGTTAACTCCATTGAGGTGCAGGCAGCCTTGGTCGCGTTCACGCTGCTTTGGCATTCAGTTCGCTTAAGGCGAAGTGACGTTAACGCCTCGTGCATCGGTTGCCGAGGTGAACGCAACCACTTTTTGAAAGTAGGAGGAAGAGCATGTCACGCAAACGACATACTTATTGGACGACGTGCCTGGCTTGCGG
>CAMFLN010000200.1 GCA_945957305.1 uncultured Planctomycetaceae bacterium
GGCTCGGCCCGCCGAACTGGTACAGGAAAATCACACTCTTGGCGCGGGCCGGCCGGCGCGGCAAAACCTCCGCGGCCTGCAGGAGGCGGCGCGTCGACAGCCCGAGCAGACCCGCGCCGCCGACTTTCAATAGCTGCCGGCGCGAAGCGTGCGCCTGGGCAAAATCCCGGCAAGCGAACCCGGCATTGGTGGGCAGGTGATTCATCTACGTGTGATGCAAGTGTGCCGCTGGTGTTGCTCTCCGGCACCCTTAGTGCCGATTTCAAAACCCGCTCGTCGATACGAAAAGGGTGCCACTGCTAGCTCGCCTAGCAGTGTTTTGCCGATACTGGCACGGCTTGGCCAGCCAGCCGGGACACACAAAATCAGCTTTGCAACCACGACTAGTATCTCAACAGGAATTCTTTGGCATTCATCAAACCCCAGGCGACGTCTTCGAGCGCTTGCCGGCGATCCGCCGCGGCGTCGACGTAACTGACCGTCGCCGCTTTCTCGTCGGTCGTCGGCCCGCGCGAGAGCGCGCTCCAATATAACTCCTCGATCTGGTCGGCCGAAGTTTTATCGCTGCTCACTAGGCGGGTAATCCGCCCCTTGGGTTGCGCGAGCAACTCGTTAATCAGCGGTCCGCTGATCATTTGAAAGGCCTGGCCCAGTGTCGTGCCGGTCGTGCGTTCGCATTCGCACGAAAGCAGCCGAGGCGGTTTGCCAAACACGGTGAGGAAGTGATCGTCCATGCTGGGGCGGCCCTCACGCGTGCGCACCGCCAGCACGCCCGGCACGGCGCCGGCCCGCAGGCCGGTCGGGTAACCGTTGAATTTCGGCGGCACTCCGGCCACCTGGTGGACGCTGTCGAGCAATTGCTCGGCCGAGAGGCGGCGCACCAAGGAGTGCGAAAAGTTGCGATCGTCGTGTTCGTTGGTCTCGTTCGGCCGGCTCGCCAATTGATAAACTCGCGAGGTCATGATCGTGCGAATCGTGTGTCGCAGCGAGTCGCCGTGCTCGATGAAATCACGCGTCAGCGCGTCGAGCAGGGCAGGATTCGACGGCGGGTTGGTGTCGCGGAAATCGTCAATCGGTTCCACGATGCCGCGCCCCAGCAGATGGAACCAGATCCGGTTGACTTGCGCGCGGGCGAAAAACTTGTTGTCCGGCGCCGCGACCCAGGCGGCCAGCGCTTCGAGCCGGTCGGCATCCTCCGCAGCCGCGAGCGGAGTGGTTTCTCCTAACAGGCGCGGCGACGCGGCAGCCTCGGTGCGCGGATTCGTTACATCCCCTTCGTCGTCCATCCATACGATCTGTTCGCCGTCGAACTCGTGCTTGTCGTTGGCGTCGCGGCGCTCGTTGTCCAGAATCTTGTACTGCACACGGGCGAAGACGTCGGTCCACTCGTAGTAATCGTCCTGCGTCCAACGTTCGAAGGGGTGATTGTGACATTTCGCGCACTGTAGCCGCACGCCCAGGAAGACCTGCGCCGTGGCTTCGGCGCGGCTGATCGGGTCGCGCAGGGCGCGGTAATAATTCGCTGGCGGCGAATGGTACGTGCTGCCGCGCGCGGCGATCAGTTCGCGGGCAAACTGGTCGAGCGGTTTGTCCTCGGCGATGCTTGACTCGATCCAATGGTGAAACGCCTGGACCCCTTTGCGATCGAGAGTCTTCTCTTCGATGCGCAACAAGTCCGACCATTTGAGCGCCCAGGCCGTGGCGAATTCTGGTCGCGCGAGCAGTCGATCGACAAGCGCGCTGCGCTTCCCAGGATCGTTGTCGGCGACAAACGCCCGCGCCTCGGCGGTAGTCGGCAAGAGGTTCAACAGGTCCAAATAAGCGCGGCGAATAAACGTGCTGTCGTCGCATAATTCCGACGGGTTCATCCGCAACGACTGCAATCGGGCCCAGACGAGCTCGTCGATGAAATTGGCCGCCGGCGGCGCATCCCAGGTAAAGTCGGGACGCGCGGGCACAAACGCCAGCGGCACCGCGACCTGGCGTTCGAGATACCGCACCAGCAGCGTCGTCTCGCCGAATGCTTGCCGCCGCACCAGGCCCTGGTCGTCGGGGGTGGCCACCCGGTCGCCGACGTCGAAGACGGCCAACGAAGTCACATCGCGCACCTGGCCATCCGCGAAGTGCGCCATCACGCGCATGTGCAACTGGTCCTGCGGTTCGACCAGGATCTGCTCGCCGGGCGTCACGTCAAGCCGCACCAGGCGCGGCGTCGTCGCGCCGTCGTCAGGACAGCCAGCCGCGATCCAATCGCGAAGCTGCCTGTACTCGGGCGAGTCAGCCGTGAAGCGGCGGCCTCCCTCGTGGGCGACGGCCATCGTGGGCTTTAGTAGTAATAAGCTTTGGTCCGGTTCCTGCCGGTCAATGCGTCGGGCCGCCTGATCGCGCAACAGCGCAGCGAGATCGAGATCGGGATCCTGGCCGCGCAGCGAGAGTTTAAAACCTCCCTTGCCGTTCTGGTTCCCGTGACAAACCCCTTGGTTGCAGCCAGCTTTGCTCAGCACGGCCATCACCTCGCGGCGGAACGAAATGTCGCCCGCTCGCGCTGGCAATGACACGGCGCAAATGGCGCACAGCGCGGCGGCGCGAATCACGCGACGCCATCGCTCATTGCCCGAGGTTGTGTTCGTCTCGCAATGCATACGGCGGCCATCAGCTGCGTTCGAGGGCCGATTCAATGGCTTCTTCCATCGTCCCAGGCTGATCGCTGTGCCAGATGATGCGACCATCTTTGCCAACCACAAAGACCGAAGGGATCGCTTCGACGCCGAGAGCGCGAATCGTATCCTGGGCGCCAAAAGCGTTGGGATAGGCCAGGTGAGAGTTGGCGACGACCTTCTGCGTCTCCTCCAGCTTGTCGCCTCCTTCGGCCGTCAAGCCGATGAACTGCACGCCCGCAGTGTGGTATTTCTCATAGGCCGCAACCATCTCGGGCATGGCGGCGCGGCAAGGGCCGCACCAATAGGCCCACACGTCGATCACCACGACATGGTCGCGCAGGTCCTGGGCACTGAGTCCCTCGCTGTTGATCCAGCCCTCGGCCTGAATGGCCGGCAACTCTGAACCGGGGGGGAGCAGATGACCGTGCATGGCGGTGTGCGGACCGCCGCAGCCGGCTGTGAACATGGCTGTAACTAAAGCCAACCAGGCAATAAGAGACGTCGAGCGTCGCATGGAAAGACCTCCAGGCAGGGAAGGCAGGCGAGGCTTTTAGTGTAGCAGGTGGCGGCGCGAATTGCCGCTGCGGCTAAGTCCGAACTTTTCTCGCGCCGTAAACGGCAACGAGTTCAGGTGGGGTTCGGGATCACAGGCAGAACGATGTGCGAGGGGTGGGCTGCATCGTGATAAACCGCGTTGGTGGCCGTCGCGGTGCCGCGGTTGTCTCCCAGGGGCTCGCCGGTGTTGGGGTTTACGTCGAAACGCGGGAAGTTGCTGCTCGAAATGTCGACACGCAGCCGATGCCCACGGCGAAAGATGTTCGACGTTGGGTAAAGGCGTACCGTGATCGGGTAGATCGTGCCCGGCTGCATCAACTCTTCTTGTTTGAGCGAGTTGCGGAACCGCGCCCGCTGGATGCCATCTGTGACCAGCATGTCGAGCCCATTGGGGAAGTCTGTGGTGGGCGGATGCACGTCGATTAGCTTGGCCGTGAAATCGGTATCGACCGCCGAGGACGAGATCCACAGCTTCAGGGACAGCTCGCCGGTGACTTCCATGTCCCCTGTGAGCGGCGCGGTTTGAAACACCAGCACGTCGTTCCGTGCCGATAAAGGAATCGGTTCCCGCGCGTTCCAAATATGTTCGCCGCCGCGCTGATCCCAAGCGCCGGCCAGCATGATCCCATCCCCCGACGAGATATTTCCGCCGATGGTCGGCACCGGGTGCCGTGGATCGAACTCGAAGCTCGTTGACGCTGAGGCGGCTTGCGGCGCTTCGTGCGACAAGGCGCCCCCCTGCTGCAAATAGCAATTGACGTTTCGCGTGCGCGCCAGCGGCCATTCGTGTTCGTCGCGCCACGCGCCGCCATGATTCACGCGCCCGTCGGCCGTCTTGCGCCCGTCCCCTGTTCCCATGACAAAGATGCGCACCGGAGCGGCGAAGGGAGCTGAGCGTCCGACTGTATTGTCACGTCCCTTCAGCCAGTGGTCGTACCATTCCAAGCGCCAGGCCAGGGGGTCGGCGATTGCGGCCTCGGGGCCGAAGTCGAGTTGACCATGCGCGCTCGATCCTTGCCCGCCGTGCGTCCAGGGGCCCATGATCAGGTAGACGGGACTCTTCAGCCGCTTCGATAGCACCTGGTAGTTCGACGTGGTATTGCCGGCCCAGGAGTCGTACCAACCGCCGACCAGGTAGACCGGCATGTCACGATAGCGTTCGCTGTGGTCGGTGATGTTGTTTTGCGCCCAAAAGTCATCGTTCGCGCCGTGCCGCAGTGCCTCGACGAGCCATTCTTCGTATTCCGGAATTAGTTTCAGCGGCGTGGTGCCCCGTCGCAGTGGCAAGTTCAGCAGATAGTGGCGACGATCGTCCATCATCTGCTTGAGAGCTTGTGCCGTGGCGGGATCGCGCGCCTGCCGGCTCCCTTTGGGACCGCCGATCGAGAATATCCAATTCCAGAAGCGCAATTCGAAGGCGCCGCCGTTGCGCATGCTGGCATAGCCCAGGTTCGACATGGCGTCGACCGGGATCACGGTTTTCAAGTGCGGACAATCGGCCATGGCCAGCGCGTGCTGCGTCCCACCGACATACGAAGTGCCGAACATGCCGATCTGCCCATCCGACCAAGACTGCGCGACGATCCAATTCGCGGTATCAACGCCATCAGGGCCGTCGTCGGTGAGCATGTGCCAGATCCCCTCGGAGTCGTACCGTCCGCGCGTATCCTGTACGACTACGGCATAGCCGCGCTCGGCATAGTAGCGACCCAAACCATCGGAACCGTTTTTTCCGTAGGGCGTGCGCGTCAGGATTGTGGGAACTTTGTCCGCGATGGCTCTTCCATCACGCGACGGCAGGTAAATATCGGTCGCCAGGCGGACACCGTCGCGCATCGGCACTTTAATGCCACTTTGCACCGCGCAACCGAATTCCGCGTCACGCGCGGTGGCGATCGCGAGCGAGTGGAAAGACGTGTAAAGCGCCAGAAAGGAAATCAAGAGCCAGCGAGCCCCCCGTCGGCGGAGCCCGAGACCAAGCAAGCAGAAAGCATTCATCGTTGCAGCCTCAAGTTGCCAGCGGCCCTCTTGCGCCTTGCGGCGACGCCTGTTCGCTGTCGCACGTTGTACGGGCCTCGATAACCAAGAGTGTGCGGATTTCATTCGCGCTCTAACTAATCGCGCGGCACTGCAGTTGTCAAACGGGGCAAAGATTAACTGCGCCACTGCGCGCGAGCGGCCCATCATTCGCACGAAGAATGGTCGATAAGGGATTTATTGGAAATTCGCAAGAATTTAATGCCCGCTCTTTGCACAAGGCTGCTAGACTACCGCCGGGGGAGATGCGTTCTTATTCAGCCGCGGCTCACTCGGGCTGACGGTTTTCTTTTCCGGCGGCCTCTCCGCATCGTTCACACGGCATTGTTCACGCTGCATCGTTCACACTGAGGGCTTGATGCGCAGATTCAACGGAGTGACTGTCTTCGCGGCTGCAGGAGTGCTGTGCGCGTTACTGCCCAACTTGACCGCTGCCAAGCAACCGATCGCGGCCACCACGATCGGCCAGACAATTGCGCCTTTCGTACTGACCGATTTCCGTGGCAAGGAATACGCGCTCGCGGACTTCGCCGATAAAGACGCGCTCGTCATTGCCTTTCTCGGCAACGACTGTCCACTGTGCAGGCAATACGGCCCGCGACTGGAGCAGTTGGCACAGCAGTTCGCCGAGCGCGGCGTCGCATTTATCGGGATCAACTCGAATCGGCAGGACACGCCAAGCGAGGTCGCCGCGTTCGCACGCGGTTGCCAGATCACATTTCCCTTGCTCAAAGACCCGGGCAACCACATCGCGGATCAATTCCAGGCCCAGCGCGTGCCCGAGGTATTCCTACTCGACAAAGAGCGCAAAGTGCGCTACCGGGGCCGCATCGACGATCAATTCGGCTTGGGCACGGGCTCGGGCTACGCGCGGCCGATTGTCCGTAACCGCGATCTGGTCACGGCCCTGGAAGAGGTTCTCGCCGGCAAACCCGTCACTTGCAGCGTGACCGAAGCTCCTGGGTGCTTGATCGGCCGCGTGACCAAGGTCGAGCCGCATGGCGACATTACTTACCACAAGCATATTGCCGCGCTGTTGGATCGACATTGCGTCGAATGTCATCGGCCTGGCGAGGTCGGCCCGTTTGCCCTGACGGAGTATCACGA
>CAMFLN010000201.1 GCA_945957305.1 uncultured Planctomycetaceae bacterium
AACCCGTCCGGGCGGGGTTGAATGGCGTACTGGATCTCAAGTCCTAATGATTGGCCGTCACCCAGTAGTCGCTGAAAACCAGCAAGATCATCGGGCGTACAAATGAGAAGAATCTGCCGGATTCCGGCGAGCATAAGAGTGGAGAGGGGATAATAGACGAGCGGCTTATCGTACACGGGTAGCAATTGCTTACTGCATGCTCTAGTGGCGGGGTAAAGTCGCGTTCCCGCGCCGCCAGCCAGGACGATCCCCTTTTCGAAGGTTTTAGTCATGTGTCAGCACGATTTCGAAGCGGTACGCTAATGACTTAATTCGACGTGCGGCAGACTGGTGGACGAATGCTCGGCCATCTTTTCCGTCCATGAGCGGTTGGCAACATACCACTCGACGGTTTGCACAAGTCCTCGTTCCCACGAAGTCCGGGGATTCCAGCCGAACTCTTTGGTGATCTTCGAGCTGTCCACAGCGTAGCGACGATCATGACCGGGTCGATCTGCCACGAACGATAACAGCTGCTCCGTGGGGCTGTGAATCAAGGTTGGGCACAAGCGATCGACAAGTCGACAAATCGACGTCACTACTTCCAGATTGCTTCGCAGACATCTTCCCCCGATGTTATAGGTCTCGCCAGGGATACCTGCCGACAGCACTTGGTGTAGCGCATCGCAATGGTCGTCAACGTACAGCCAATCTCGTACATTCCGACCATCGCCGTAGATGGGAATTGCTTTTCCCGTAGTGGCGCGATGGATCGTCAGCGGCACTAGCTTTTCTGGAAACTGGAAGGGACCGTAGTTGTTTGAGGCGTTGGTGATCAGAACTGGGAAGCCGTACGTCGCGAAATATGACCGTGCCATATGATCGGCGCCCGCTTTAGACGCCGCATAAGGAGAGCTCGGTCTTAGCGGAGACGCTTCAGTAAACCACTCTTGTGGTTCGGCGGATCCGTAGACCTCGTCCGTCGAAATCTGCAAAAAGCGAAAGGCTTCGCGAGCTGGGCGCTGCAAGTTTTCCCAATAGGAGCGCGCTGCCTCCAGCAACCGGCAGGTACCGAGTACGTTCGTCTGTACGAATGGCTCGGGCGAGTCGATGGAGCGGTCAACGTGTGACTCGGCGGCAAAATGCACAATAGCCTGTGGGCGAACGCGTTCAAGCGTCTGCAGCACAAGGGCCTGATTGCCAATATCGCCTCGCACAAACTGATGCCGTTCGCTGTGCATCACCGCGCCCAGCGAATCGAGAGAACCGGCGTACGTTAGCTTGTCAAAGCTAACGACATGACATTTACCGTGGGCAATCAAACGCCGCACGAAGGCGCTTCCGATGAATTCTGCGGCACCCGTGACGAGGATCGTTTGCATGCACAAGTCAACGCGGTTTAATCGTCAACATGGTCGCGGTTGCATGCCACTGTTCCGAACAATGGACGGATTCATCTTGCGCGTGTGTATGGAGTTCGTCAACTATTTTCATCACAGAATCAATGCAGCAGAAGCATAGGTCCTTTTTCATGCGTGGAGGTTACGAGCGTGATCGCTCCAAAAGGCTTATACGCATGCATGAGCCTGTCGTCGTAGCGCAAGCAACAAGTGAATCGATGAACTGCGACATGCCTGCGTGACTGAAAAGTTTAGCCGAGGCTTAATTTATCGCATTCACCCAAGAAACTGTTGCAAATGGTGAATGCGCTTTGGTAATATCCGCGGAGCTTGTCATTTGCTACGGCCAATCGGCCAGCGTTTTCAATGCCCTTGGCCCTTTGCCAGCTTTCCTGATCAGGCTCGGTCTATGCTGCGGCCCGTTATTGGACTACTGATTACCAAGAACGACAGTGAGGTGTTTGGAGAGTGGTGCGACGATCAACTCGAATTGTACGAAGCGGTCGTGTGTTTAGACGGCTCAGATGACGGCATCACTAAGGAGATCGCAGCGTCTTTTCAGAACAAGATTCATTACCTGCACGAGCAAGAGGTGCCGGTTGTCCACCGCTCGGACCACGGATTGCGCGCGATCGTGCACCAGGAAATCGTCCGTCGATTTGGCCACGACAACTGGATCATGTGCTGTCACGCCGACGAATTCTGCTATCACGATCCGCGCAGGATCGCGCAATTGGCAGAACAGGGGGACTTTGACCTCGTCTCCTGGTTCAGCCCTCATTTTTATCCACACACCTCCGAGTATCCGTTGGTGGAGAACTTCGAGCGGCAATCGATTCGCCAGCGGTTTCGGCATTTTCATTGGGGCTATGAGAATTCAGAGAGTCCTTGGATCGAAGATCGTCTCTATCGAAATGGCCCAGAAGTCCGTTGGGATGGTGTGACTCACGGGAGTGTCCGCCCCTGCGGGATTGAGAAGCCCGCCCCGTTTCACCCGATCTATCAGCACTACAAAGTCTGCTCGATAGACCTGAACGAGCTGGAGGAAGTAAAAGGTCACGCGCTTTACGCGAATCACTGGAATGACCAAGATTTCCGCACCGGTCTGCCTTTTCTTGTTCGTCGGGTCGAAGACTTATTCATCAGTCAGATCCCTAGGTACCGGTACTGCGACCGATTTGAAGGGACGTTCTCGTACCCTTGGAACATGGGCGAAGAGTATCGTTTTCAGCGGACGGCACGCGCCGAAAACTATACGGCACAGTTTGCCGACGTCGCGCAGTTGACATCGACAGGTGATTTTCGCGGCGCCCATCGCGCGCTGGGTGAGGTTCAACGCCAGTCTCTCACTGGAAAGAGCAAATCGGCGGTCTGCGCCAATCAGGGCGTTATCGCGGCACTCGAAGGGAAATCATTCGAGGCATTGGCTTCCTTTCGTGCGGCGTTGGCCCTCGACCGCGCGAACGAAGTCGCAAGTGCAAATATCGCGGTCCTGGGCACTAGTTGCCGGGAACCTGTCATTCGAAAAGCCGACCACCGCCAGTCCGTTGATCGCGAAGCTCGCACACGCATAGCGATTGTCAGCCATCTCTTCAATTGGCCGTCGACCGGCGGCGGCACAATTCACACGAAGGAATTGGCCGACTTCCTCGAACGCGCCGGTTTTGACGTGTTGCATATTTTCGCCCGCTACAAAGACTGGGGAATCGGCAGGTGCGAAGAGCGTCTGCGAGTTCCGCTGCAGGTCCTGGAGTGCGACGAACGCAGTTGGCACGTAGAGGGCCTAATTGCGAAGTTCCGCGCGGCCCTGAGAGAATACAATCCGAATTACGTTGTCATCACCGACTCTTGGAATTTCAAGCCTTGGTTGGCCGAAGCGGCTGAAGGCTTTCCCTATGTCTTGCGATATCAGGCATTGGAAAACCTTTGCCCGCTAAACAACGTCCGATTATTGCCAGCGCAGGGCGGGAATACCAAGCAATGTGGTCGGCATCAACTAGCGACCCCCGCCATTTGTCACGCGTGCTGCCGAGACAATGAAGGTCTTTCCGGTGCACTGCATCGAGCTGATCGCGCCCTAAGTGGCGTGGGAACGCCCGAGTATGACGCTGCTTTGCGGCGTGCGGTGGCCGGCGCCGAGGCCATTCTGGTGGTCAATCCGCTCATGCAAGCCATGTTCAGTCCCTGGAACGAACGAACCGTTGTGGTGCCAGCCGGCATGGATGCTGCGCGATTCATCGAAAATTCAAAACGGGAATCGGACGGCTCCGATGGTGCCCAAACCAAAATCTTGTTTGCGGGCCTCGTCGAAGAATACATGAAGGGATTTCACGTGCTCATTGAGGCGTGCGACCTGCTCTGGAGACGACGCCAAAACTTCGAATTGTTAGTCACGGCGCCGCCACGACCGGGTCCACCCTACGCGAGATTTATCGGATGGCTTGATCAGCGAGCGTTGGCCCAGCAGATGGCGTCCGTGGACATACTGGCCTTCCCCACCGTAGCGCAAGAGGCTCTGGGCCGCACGGCCGTCGAGGCCATGGCCGCTGGTGTCCCAGTCGTTGCCAGCCGCATCGGCGGCTTGCCCTTCACGATCACCGACGGATTGACAGGCTTGCTCACCGAACCGGGGAATTCGGCAGACCTGGCAGAAAAGCTTGCCAAGTTGATCGATGACCCGCCCCTACGTCGGACCCTCGGTGCAAATGGTCGGCGCAAGTTTCACGAAGAATGCGCGTGGCCTGTCATCATCGACAAATTCTATAAGCCGCTCTTCGCAAAAGCCGGGAAGTAAGATCGACCATCTCAATCTCAGATAGATTTGCAGGGCAGATTTCGTGAAGATTGCCACCGCTGCCGTCGTTTTTGACGATTCTCTACGCCCCGACACGACCGGCGTACACTGCCTAAGGGCGCTAGCCAAGCTGGTGCGCGCTACGCATGTGCTCCCCCGTGACTTACCCCAAGTTGGCCCCAGCGACTTCGATTGCTTTGTGCGGATCGACGACAGCCTTCCTTTTGAGTGGCCACAGTCTCTACGACCATGTGCGTACTGGGCCATCGACACACATATGAACCTGGCGGCACGCATTGCCGAGGGCCATCGTTTTGATGTGACATTTGCAGCGCAACGCGATGGCAGCGCGCACCTCCAGTCGGCGGGCGTACCGTGCACTTGGCTGCCACTGGCATGTAACCCTGATCTGCATTATCCGCACGCGACCTCCAAACATTTGGATATCGGCTTTGTCGGACACTTGCTACCCGGTCGACGCGAGCATCTCGTGGCCTTGCTGCAGCGGCGCTATCGGGCGACCTTCTTTGGCCAGGCTTACGGCGACGAACTCGCCAAGATCTATTCCGCGTCGAAAATGGGCTTCAACTGTTCCGTGTCCAATGACGTCAACATGCGCGTGTTCGAGGCAATGGCCTGCGGCACGGCCCTGTTGACAAATCAGATTCTTGATAACGGACAAGAAGAGCTTTTTCGCGACGGCGTGCACCTGGTCACGTACGGCGATGACCAGGAATTACTCGACAAACTGGCATTCTATTTGCGGAACGACTCCGCGCGCGAGTCGGTCGCCAGGCGTGGTCGGGAGGAAGTAGTAGCGCACCACACCTACGAGCAACGCATGCGCAGCATTCTGCAGGCGTTGGATTCACATCCAAGGCTTCGCAACGCTAATGTGGGCTACAACCGTCACGAACGGCCACTCGGTCTCGAAGATGTCGATGTCATCATCAAATCATTTCTCAGACCACGCGCCCTGTTGCGTCTGCTGCGCTCGATCCGCACGTTCTACCCCCATATTGCCATCACCGTTGCCGACGACGGCGATCTAGAGACAGCCGGCGACGATGCTTCCCGCGAATGCCATCAAGAGATCCTCGGCGACCCTCATTGCCGACTGGTGGCATTGCCGTTTGACTCTGGAGTATCTCGGGGGCGCAATGCACTGGTCGAAGCCACTTCGCGCCGTGCGGTGCTTATCCTCGATGACGACTCGATCTTCACGGAGCAGACCCGTATTGAACGATTGCTCGATCGATTGAATGCCGACACATCGCTCGGCGTTGTCGCCGGGTTGCGAATAGACATTCACCCGCACGGTCGACAGCTCCGTCGTTCTCAAGGAACACTGCGCCAAAAAGGAACAACACTGTTTCACGACACCTCTGGCTGGCGCGATGCGGGCAAGGGCATTTGTGACTTCTTCCCTACCTTCGCGCTCATTCGGCGAGAAGTCTTTGACGAGGGGATTCACTGGCGAGGTGGAATTGGCGCCGACCATTACGATTTCTGCTTGCAAGTTCAACAGAGTCATTGGTCGGTCGCCATCGAAGAATCCGTCACCAGCGACCACGACCAACACGTGCCGTGCCTGCCAGGATACCTGGAACGCCGGCTCGACTACGAGGCACCGCAGCAATGGCTGCTACAAACTTGGCAGATTGATCGCATCGTGCAGGATGGCTCTGTGATCTGCGAGCGTCATTCTAGTGACGCCGATGCACAACCTCCCTCGCAGCATCCCCTGCCAGGCGAGAAGAACGGGGCGCACTTTGAAGATTATTCGTACTTCCATTTTCCCCGTCCGGACGTTCTCAATCTTGTACCACGCTCGGCAAGAAGGGTTTTGGACATTGGCTGTGCGGCCGGCTTGCTTGGTGCTTCCATCAAGTCCCGACAGGCTGCCGAGGTCTTCGGCGTCGACAGCAACCCTACCGCTGCGCAATTGGCAGCAACCAGATTGGACGGCGTCCATTGCATCGATGTGGAAACTGCCGAATGGCCCTTCCCCGAACGGCACTTCGATTGCGTCATTCTTGCCGATGTGATCGAGCATTTGCGCGATCCTGAATCACTCTTGGCATCGGTTCGGCGCTCATTGACAGACGACGGAGTGATCGTTGCCAGCATTCCTAATGTGCGTCATCACTCCGTGCTGGCTGCCTTGTTG
>CAMFLN010000202.1 GCA_945957305.1 uncultured Planctomycetaceae bacterium
GACTCGACTTCGAATCTTGCGGTCCGACTAGGGATTCGAGCGCCTTGGCTTGGTCCTCAAGTCCCTTGGTCCTCAAGTCCAATGTGTGTATACCTTTCTTGGGCAGTTGTTGCACGTCCTTTCCCATTGTCTGCCTTTTTTTCGAAAGTTGCTTGTGGCCTCTCCTGCCCCATCTGCCGAGCCAACGCGCACTCTGGAGCTGCTCGCCCCAGCCGGCGATTTGGAGTGCGTGAAGGCAGCCGTCGCCTGCGGGGCCGACGCCATCTATTTTGGGCTCGATCGCGGTTTCAACGCGCGCGCCCGCGCCACGAACATCTCGCTCGACGTTCTGCCCGAGTTGATGGATTTTTTGCATCGCTGGAAGGTGCGTGGCTATCTCACGCTTAACACGCTGATCTTTGCCGACGAGCTGGCCGAACTGGAAAAGGTAACACGGCACGCGGCCGCCGCCGGAGTCGACGCGGTTCTGGTGCAAGATCTCGGCGCCGCGCGGCTGATCCGAGCCATTTGTCCGACGCTGCCGCTTCATGCGTCAACTCAGATGACCCTCACCAGCAGCGAAACGATCGACGCCATCGCCGAGTTGCGCATCGAGCGTGTCGTCCTAGCGCGCGAATTGTCAATCGACGAGATCGGCAAGATTCACTCACAAACGGCGATGCCGCTGGAGGTCTTTGCGCACGGCGCGCTGTGCGTTGCCTATTCGGGTCAGTGCATGACCAGCGAGTCGCTCGGTGGGCGCAGCGCCAATCGCGGGCAATGCGCTCAAGCCTGCCGACTGCCGTACGACTTGGTTTGCGACGATCGCGACGTCGATTTGGGCGCGATGAAATATTTACTTAGCCCGCAAGATTTGGCGGCCTATGACCTGGTTCCTGAATTGCTCGCCGCTGGCGTTTGCTCGCTCAAGATCGAGGGTCGACTGAAAACGCCCGAGTACGTCGCCAACATCACCACGCACTACCGCCAGGCCATCGATGCCGCGCTTGGCGGCACGCGCGCCCGATTTTCCGCACGCGACCGCGAGGAGATGGAGCTTTCCTTTTCGCGCGGTTTTTCTGTCGGTTGGCTCGGCGGGTGTGATCATAAGCAACTCGTTCCCGGTCTCAGCTCGGCCAAGCGCGGCGTGCTGCTAGGCGAAGTGAGCCACGTCGGGCGTGGGCGTGTCGGCCTGCGACTGCGCGCGTCGATCGCCTGTGGCGACGGCGTTGCCCTCGACGGCATTCGAGGCACTGCGGAGGAGCAAGGGGGACGCGTCTACCAGATTTTTGCCGCCAACCAATCGCTCCCGCACGCCGACGCCGGGCAAGAAGTCGAATTGGCTTTTGCTCACGGCGCGATCGACTTTGCGCGTTTGCACGTGGGGCAACAAATTTGGAAGAACGACGACCCGCAGCTCAACCGGCGGCTTCGCCAGTCGTATGCCACGCTCGCCGAGGGACGCCCGCTGCCCGTTTCGCTCACGATCCACGCCGCCGTCGGACAACCGTTGGAAATCGCGGCCAGGCTAGGTGACGCCGAATGCGCACTCCGCTCCGACGAGCCGCTGCAGCAAGCACGCAAGCATCCGCTCACCGAAGAGGTGCTGCGCAAGCAGTTCGGCCGACTCGGCGGCACGCGTTACGAGCTCGGCGACGTGCAGGCCGCAATTGTCGGCGCGCCGATGGCGCCGCTGAGCGTACTCGGCCGGCTGCGGCATGAACTGGTGCGATTACTTGATGAGCTGCCTGTGCAGCAATTGACCCGGCCGGTTGCGCCTGAGCCCGTACTGCCGCGCATGCTCGCTTCGATCCAATCGCGGCCAACGAATAATGACCAGCCACGGTTGCATGTACTCTGCCGATCACTTGATACGCTGCGAGCGGCGATCGAACACGGATCGCGGAGCCTGCTCGCTGACTTTGCCGACATCCGCGAATATCACGAAGTCGTGATGCTCTGCCGCGCTTATGGCGCCGAGATTTTGCTGGCAACGCCACGGATTCAAAAACCCGACGAGATGGGCATCTTTCGCGCGATGCTCAAGGCCGAGGCCGACGGGGTGCTCGCGCGCAACCTGTCGGGCATGGCGTTCTTTCGCGGTCACACACGCGTCGTGGCCGACTTTTCGCTCAACGTGACCAATCCGTTGACGGCTGAATATCTATTGAATCTGGGCGCCGAGCGGCTGACCGCGTCGTACGACTTGAATCGCGAGCAGTTGCTCGATTTGGTCGCCGCGCTCCCCAACGCCCCGCTGGAGATTGTTTTGCACCAGCACATGCCACTATTCCACATGGAGCATTGCGTCTTTTGCGCCGTGCTCTCGCCGGGAACCAACAAAACCAATTGCGGCCGCCCGTGCGATACCCATCAGGTTCGGCTGCGCGATCGGGCCGGCATGGAGCATCCGCTGGTGGCCGACGTCGGTTGCCGCAACACGTTGTTCAATGCCACGCCCCAAAGCGGCGCCGAAGCGGCCAACGCCTTGCTACGCGAAGGAGTTAGGCACTTCCGCGTCGAACTGCTCGCCACGACACCAACCGCCGACGTCGCGCGCACGATCGAACTCTACGAGCAGCTGCTACGCGGGGCGCTCTCGGGCAAACAAGTTTGGACCGAGCTGCGCGCCGCCAATCGGGTCGGCGTCACGCGCGGCACGCTCGAACAGCGCCGCGATCCGTTGGCTATTTTATAGCGCACTGATCATGTCGCTACGACCGGCCACACTCGTACTGGGGACGCAGAACCTGGACAAGCTGCGCGAGTTCGTGGCGCTGCTGGCCGCCTGGCCCGTGCAGGTGCAATCGCTCGCTGATTTTCCACCCATCGTCGAGCCTGTGGAGCACGGCGCAACTCTCGAAGCCAACGCCGCTCTCAAAGCCAGCTATTACGCTACGACTCTGCGGCGATGGATTTTGGCAGACGACACGGGGTTAGAAGTTGCCGCACTCGGCGGAGCGCCGGGCGTGCTCACGGCGCGTTATGCCGGCAACGACGCCACGCCAGCTCAAAATCGCGCCAAGCTCCTTGCCGAACTGGCCGCCGTGCCTGTCGGTCGTCGTACTGCGCGGTTCGTGTGCCACTTGGCACTGGCCGATCCGAGGGGAGATATTCGCGCGACCAGTTGCGGCCACTGCTACGGACAGATTGCTCGCGAATTGTCACCAACTGACGCGCCCACAGCGGCCGGCCGCCGGTTTGGCTATGATGGACTTTTCGAGCTGGCCGAGTATCACTGCACGCTTGCCGAGCTGGGACCAGCGGCTACAGCCGTAGTTGGGCATCGCGGTCGCGCAGTCCAGGCGATGCGACCTGTCATCGAGCCGCTACTAACAGAGATCGTCGCGACTGCTGGAGAGCCCCTGCGTGGATGAACCTTGTGATCTGATTGCTCGCACACTCACCGGCTTGGAGGAAGTGCTGGCCAGTGAATTGCAGGCGCTGGGCGCCACAGACATCTCGGCTCAGCGGCGGGTCGTGCATTTTCGCGGCGATCGTCGCGTGTTGTACGCGGCCAATCTGTGGTGCCGCACTGCCACGCGTGTGCTCAAACCGATTCATACGTTTTCGGCAACGACCGAGGATGAGCTCTATCGCTCTGTGCAGCAGCTCGACTGGAGCGAGCACCTCTCCCCTCGCGATACGCTGGCCATCGATCCGCTGGTCAGCGGCGAAGTACATACCCATTCGCTCTATGCGGCCCAGCGGACCAAAGACGCTATCGTCGACCAACTGCGCGAGCGGTATGGCCAAAGACCCAACGTCGACCTGGATAACCCGACGCTGCGGATCGGCCTGCATTTGCGACAGTCGCAAGGAACAATCTATCTCGATGCCTCGGGGGGGTCGCTCCATCGGCGCGGCTATCGCACGGCCGCCGGCGAGGCGCCGCTGAACGAAGTGCTCGCGGCCGGCATCTTGATGCTCGGCGGCTGGGATTCATCAAAGCCGCTGGTCGATTTTATGTGCGGATCGGGAACCATTCCGATCGAAGCCGCCCTGCTGGCGCGGCGGATCGCGCCGGGTTTGATTCGAAACGAATTCGGATACATGCGCTGGCGTGACTACGACCGAGCGCTGCACGAGCGGCTCGTGCAAGAGGCGCGCGAGGTCGCACTGCCAGCCTGCGCAAGTACGATCCACGGATCGGACATCGACGCCAGCGTGCTCGAGCTGGCCAGGCATAACGCCCGGCGCGCGGGCGTGGCGGCCGATATCGTCTTTGATGTGACGAACTATTCTGACGTCCAACCGCCGCGCGAACCCGGCTGGCTGGTGTGCAATCCGCCCTACGATCAGCGGCTTAAAATGGCCCACGCCGAGAACCTCTATCGCCGCCTGGGCCGCCTGCTCAAACACACCTGGTCGGGGCATCAAGCGCTGCTTCTCTCGGGCAATCTCGACGCGGCTGGGCAGATCGGTTTGAGGCCAACGCGACGATTCCGTGTATTCAATGGGCCGATCGAGTGCCGGCTGCTGCGATTCGCACTGTACAGCGGTCGCCGATCCGACCGCGACGCCGCCGAGCCAGTCGCAGAACCAACGACACCGAGCGAGTCCTCGCCGGTCGTCAAGCTGCGCTCGACGGCCGACCAGGGGACGGAACTGGCTAGCCGTTTGAGACGCATGGGAAAGCATTGGGCCAAGTGGGCGCGGCGGCAACAAGTCGACGCGTACCGAATTTACGATAAAGACATCCCCGAGATTCCGCTAACGATCGATTTTTTTGCCGGGCATCTGGTCATCGCCGAGCACGAGCGGCCGCATCACCGCAGCGACATCGAGCACCGCCAGTGGCTGGAACAAATGAGTCGTGTCGCCACTGAGTCGCTCAACATTCCGCGCGATCGAGTCTGGATGCGCCCCTTGCAATCCGCGACGCCAGCACGCGTTGCTACTCGGTCGCGCACTCCTTTGGCGGCGGATCGCAACGAGCTGCGCGTGGTCGTGCGCGAGCGCGCGTTGCAGTTCGAGGTGCGCTGTCGGCGCGGAACCGACCCCGGCTTGCCGCTGCACGCGCGCACTTTGCGCCAACAGATAGAGACGCAATCCGCTGGTCGGCGCGTGTTGATTTTGTTTGGCCATACCGGGGTATATTCGGTGGCGGCAGCCGTGGGCGGAGCAGCCCAGACGGTGACCGTCGAAGCAGCCGACAACAATGCGAACTGGATCGAGCGCAATTTGGCGCTCAACCACGTCGACCTGCGTGCGCATCGCGTTGTCGAAGCCGATCCGGTTCAATTTGCCAGCGACTCGGCCAAGGAGTCTTTCGATTTGATTGTCGTCGCGCCCCCGTCGGCCCTAGGGCCGGCCACAGCACGACGGTGGGACGTGCTGCGCGACCACGGGGCACTCCTACAGTCGACGCTGCCATTGTTGGCGGCCGACGGACAGATGTACTTTGTCACGACAGCCCGCCGTCTCAAACTGGCTGAAGGTCAGCTGCCCGACGCGACGCTGCGCGAGATCACGGCGCAGACGGTACCCCCGGATCATCGCAACCGGCGCGCTCACCGTTGCTGGTCGATACGCCGACGGCGAGACTAAGAAAACAGCATTTCTCGTGTGCCACTGTGGCTGACAAGCAGCCAGAACACTCCCTCGGCCCCATCCGCTTCGTCTGTCGTCTCTGCCTGTGGCGAATCGGAGAGCGCGCCATCAACAGGGGCCACTCAAGTGCCCTACTGTGTCGGATTTCGCGCCAGAGAAATTGTCGCTACAACGGGGCGACTGGCGCAGGAGGCGTATCATACAAGGAGTTGCGTCACAGCAATCACAGACAAAAAAATCGGGGTGACAGGACGCCAATAGAACTTTTTTTGTCCGGCGTTGAAAACTGGCCGAAGGTGCTAGTTGTCGCCGCTGAATCACTTTTGGCGGAGTTGGCCGCTTAGGGCTAGGCAACTCTCGCCAGGGAGACTGTACGATTGGGACTCTTTTCAGCTGGCCTGCGCGGCATATCACCTGAAATCTCAAAATGCCTTCGAACCACTGCCAATCTGGCCTAAGCCCCTCGTTCCGATTGCCCGATTCCCTCGCTCGGCAACACGGGTTTTCCCTATAAACACTGCTCCTCGCAGCATCTTCCAAAAGGCCGAAAGGACATTGATAATCGAGGCGTCTCTGCTTGCCGACTCCGGTAAGCCGGTCTCTTCTTCACACGCGAAAGACAGCATAACCGATTCAGGCGATGACGAAGCCTAACGTCTGTATGTCTCTTCTCTATGATCAAAGGAAACAATTCATGCGTTTAGCAACTTGCGCATGGGCCCTTGCGTGTTTTGTGCTACAACTCGCCGTCGCCGAGTCCTTCGCCCAGACCGCCGATTCGATTTACTTCGGCGGCGACATCCTC
>CAMFLN010000203.1 GCA_945957305.1 uncultured Planctomycetaceae bacterium
GATCGGGCCCGAGGTGATCGATGCGGAAAAGGGCTTCGAGCCGCCGACGGTGAAATGAAGAACCCGCGACGACACCAAGATCCAAGAAACGGTGCCTTTTATGACAAGTCGCGTCACGCTTCCTGCGTTCTTGTTGCTCTCATTTCTTTGCCTAGTAACCAGCTCCAACGCGGAGTTTGCGATCGAGCCTTACCGTTCGACGCCAACGAGTGCCGAAATGGAGTTTATAAAACGGTGGAAGGGTTTCCTTTTGCAGCAAGGACCGCCCGATACCGGGCGTTACGTTGCCGATGTGCCATTCTCGTTCCAATGCGGCGATCGCAGTAGCCGGGAATGGGTCACGGTCGAAGCAGCGAAGATCCAATCAGACGATTGGCAGAGCGACAACACTCGCGTCCATACCTTGACTTGGAAGGATGGCCAGACGTCGCTCGTCTGCCAGATGACACTGAAGGAATTTCGTGATTTCCCGGCATTTCAGTGGATTGTCTCTGTACGCAACGACGGAGAAAACGACTCCGCGAAAGTCCACGACTTCTGGGGTATCGACACCAATTGGAATGCGGTTGGAAATGCGATGCCGATCTTGCATCGGTCAATCGGTTCGCCTGGACACGAAGACGATTTTCAGTTCCGCGGCGAGGTCATGCACAATTCGATGTGGGATAAGCGTCGTCGCATCGCCATGGACTCTCCCACCAATGCCGCCTGGGCGCAGGCCCACTCGTACCTGCTGCCGAGCGACAAACGCTCGAGTGCCATCTGGCTGCCATTCTTCAATTATCAGACTGGCGGCGACGGGCTGATCACAGGTCTAGGTTGGAGCGGCGCCTGGCGTGCCTATTTCGATCACAACGGGGAAGGCAACTCGACGATTCGGGCCGGAGTCGAGAACTTCGATTCGATCCTCCATCCTGGCGAGACCGTGCGTTCGACGCTTAATCTCGTTCTTTATTGGAGAGGGGAACTGCTACACGGCCAGAACATGTATCGCAAACTCGTGCTGGAACATTTTTCGCCGCGCATCGGTGGGAAGCTGGTCGTGCCACCCGTCTCGGGCGTTGTGTGGGGAGGCATTCCAACGAAGAAGCATTTGGAGATTATCGAGACCATCAAGAAATATAAAATCCCCTTGGACGTGTATTGGTTTGACGCCGGTTGGTATGGAACCGGAACTGTTCCGTCGAACACGGTATTCGAAGGAGATTGGGGCCCCATGGCCGGCGACTGGCGGCCGAATCCGAATTGGCACAATGGAACTCTTAAGCCGGTTAGCGACGCCGCACATTCCGCGGGTATGAAGTTTCTCGTCTGGGTTGAGCCGTGCCGTGCCATCCAGGGCCGACCGATCACCCTCGAACATCCGGAATTCTTTCTCAGTGGCAACGCCGACGGAAAACATCACGATGGGCAGGCGCTGTTGCTCGACCTCGACCAACCGACGTCGTTGCGGTGGGCCCTCGATGTCGTTGGCGGCCTCGTGCGCGATTACCACGTCGATTGGTACGAAGAGGATTTCAATGTCGAACCAGGAATGTACCTCGAACTGGCCGACAAAGCGGACCGGCGGGGAATGAAGGAAATGCGATTTGTCGAGGGGCATTTCGCCTTTTGGGATACGCTCCGCAAGGAGTTTCCGCATCTCGCGATTCTTAATTGCGCCAGCGGCGGACGGCGCATCGACTTGGAATCGATCTCGCGGGGCCAGCCACTGTGGCGAACCGATTACAACTGCTTTCCCGAAGCGACCGCCGAATCGACGCAGGATCAGAGCTATGGAATCCTCCATTGGCTCCCCATTCAGGGAGCGATGATTCGCGGCTGGTCGACTTACGATACCTTCGAAGCTCGCTGCGCCTTGAGCCCGGGTATGGAGTGTGGACTCGTGGCGAACACAGAGCAAGAATGGCTGCAAATCAAAGCGAACGTCATTCAGGCCCTACGCTGCAAGAAATACTTCTGGGGCGACTACTACCCGCTGACCCAACAGCAGCGCAATCCGGCCGCGTGGATGGCTTATCATCTGTACCTCCCCGCAGAAGAACAGGGGATGCTGCTCGCTTTGCGGCGCAGCGAAAGCAATGTTCGAGCGATGACGTTCGATCTGCTGACGATCGATCCGGCAAAACGGTGGAGGTTCGAGGACTATGATTCCGGCGAATCATGGTCCGCTCCAGGCCGGGAGATTCGCGAGAAAGGAATGGAAATTGTGATTCCGAATCGCCGCGATTCACGGCTGATTTTCTATTCGGTCGATCACACGCCTGCTGGCCAGTGACCTGCCCCCACTAAAGATAGCGGTGTTTAAGTTAGAGATTGGTGCTTTTGATCTTCGGCCGTGGTCTGGAAACTGGGAGTCGAGCCGCCGAATGTCAAATGAGCCACCCCACAGAGATACCGCAAGCAGGTTCCCTTCCTGACTGAATCGAATCGGGCGGAACGTGCGCCGAGTGCTCCGGATTCCGCGCCGCTCGACCTGATAACGACGCCCTCGTTGGCAGCCACACGGCGTTGTCATGGGGTGTTTAACCCTCTGAGAGCATTCCAGACTTGCAGATTATTCCTGTCCAACGACCGCGGGCGAAGGGCAGCGCTTGCTACCCCTCGCCGAATCGTAATCCATCTTGGCTAAACGACTCTCACCGCGGAGCAGAACCACGAAAGCGACAATCAGCTTCGGTATGCCTTCCCTTTGCGGCGCACCGAACCAATACCAAGCAATGCCACGCCGATGAGCAGCGTGATGTACGATCCTGGTTCGGGAACGACCTGCACCGATCCGCGGATATCGTTGATATCGTCGCCAAAGTTGACATGCACCAGTTCGCCCTCAAGTCCTTCACCATTGTGATGGTGTCCATGCGTTAGCGGCACTGTCGGAACCTGTGGCGGGACAACCACCGGTGGCACGGCCGGCTGCGTTACTGGTGGCAATGGCGAGGTGATGACACTCGTAATGCTCTGATTGAATGCGACCGTATCGATCAGAAAATCCCAAGCCGACGGCAACCCGGTGGGCACAACCGTTACGCGAGTGATTCCGCCTGCATTTATCAAATCGGCGATGGCATAACCTGAATTGTAGTTGGGGGCGATGTTTGTCAGAGTTTGGCTGGCTACCAAACTCGATCCGTTGAAGGCATTGACCGTATACGTTTGGCTGAATGTTTCGCCGTTGAAGAGCGCGAAACTGACCTCGGTGGTGGGAAATGCCGGATTGACGTCAATCGTCAATTGTTCAGGCAGGCCGTTGCCGAAGTCAGCCGTGCCATAGACGTTGGGAGGTGTGGCGAAGGAGATCGCAGGGAAAAATGTTGCAAAGCCGAGAACGACGCCTCCAGAGAACGTCGCGGGCGAACTGGAAATCGTCTGCGGTCCGGGAACCGCCACATAGATACTGGGACCGGTTGCCAGCGTTGGCGAATTCTCGAAGTCAACGACCGCGGTGGTAGCCTGCACTGAAGAAACCACCAATGCCGTAACCGTCATGATGGCCACCGACGCGATGCAGAAAAACCTTACGTTCATTATTCGATCCTTTGATTGAAGAGAAACAATAGCCTTCGGAAAGGGGCGCACGCGCGCCGCGCACCACGGGCGTTACCGGCCTCGCCCCCTGTGGCCCTGGACGCCGTGCTGGTCGTTGGCATCGTGATCCGCCGGATCATCTGCCCCACGGCTCGTTGACGAATCTGTCGCTGTCGAAGCGATCTCGTCCTCGGTCTCTTGCCCGCCGTTCGGCTGTCCCTGGTCGTCCTCGACCGTTTCGCGGATCGAGGGCCGGTCACTTCCATCCTGGTGGGAAACTTCGGTGCGGATTACCTGAGCCTGATCGACGACGCCATGCTCGCGATGTAATTGTCCTTGGTCGTGCCCTCGGTCATGGTTTGCCGGGTTGTCGGCACCACCATGCTTCCGCGCATCGGCATGCGCCGAGTGATCGAGTACTTCCATGGGTCCATGTTCGGCGGGCATGTTTCCGGGAGGCGGAGCGAGGGAAGCGAAACCAGATGCCGACAGCGCCAAGCGAGTTTCGAGCAACTCGCCCCCCAGACGAAGTTTTGGGGCGCGCAGCGGATACCTATTTCGAGTGTGGCGAAACAGCACACAGCGCATGGCGACTGCCAGCGGTCGAGCAAGAAGGGGAAACATGATGTGATCCTCCGAAAAGAAAACCGACGAGTGAGGGCGATGGGACGTATCGAAACTCGCTGCAGGAATTCAATGAGAATTCCAGTGAGGTCGATGCTAGAAACCGCCGGCGGATGCCGGTATCGGGGAGTTCTTGAGATCTCGACTTCGCGTGTCAGGGAAACCCTGGCCTTTGTCAGGTTTTTCCCGCAAGGGAGGCATCCGTAAGCCCTGATCGTCGCGTATATTGTTTGTCGAGACCGGTTGGGGGCCGGTCATTCGTCCGCAGCGACAAATGCATTTCTCGCGTTATTCCGCCATGGCTCGCCGCAGCCTGATTACCGCCCTGGCTTGCTTGGGCTGTGTGATCCTTGCAACGTGGGTCGCGGTGCGCTCGTGGCAGCGCAGTGATTCCGCAGAAAGGACTCCCTATCCGCTGGATGTGCCTTGGGTAAAAAGCCCTGTGACTGCGAACAACCTATCCCTCGCCACTCCGAGCATTGACGAACTGCGCGGCATCGTGTCCGATGCCACACGTCCGCCTGAGGAGCGCGTCCAGGCGATCGTGCATTTAGCCAACGGGAACGATTGGGACAGTGTCGAGGTTCTGATCGCGGCTCTCAGCGACGAGTCCCCTTTGATCCGCGGACGATCGGCGGCGGGAATTCGGCACGTGCTGGGAACGGACTTTTACTTTCGCGCTTACGACGACCCGACCCAGCGTGCGACCGCCATCGAAGGCATCCGGCGATATTGGCAAAGTAGAAATTCGAATCCGCCACCACGATCCGAACAGCGCTGACTCTTATATGGCCAATCGATCCCGAGGATTTACGCTGATTGAGGTGATGGTTGCGATCGCCATCTTCAGCTTGATGGTGGCCATGTTGTTGCCGGCGGTGCAAGCCGCGCGCGCTTCTGCCCAGCGCGTGCAATGTTCAAACAACCTGCACAACGTCGGCGTCGCTTTTGCGCAGCGCCGCAGCGCCCGACCCAAGGTCGTCGCCCTCTCTCCCACAACCTGGCAAAAGGAACTGAAACCGTTTACCGACAGCGATGTCATTTTCCAGTGCCCCAACAGTACCGGAAAGGTTCAATCCGGCGCGCTCGCTTGCCGCATCACGCACGGGGGATGGCCCGTGCAATCAATTCCCTTATTGCCGGGACCGCGCTGCCAGCAGCACAACACCACGCCCAATAGCTATGAACTGTGGGTTGAAGATTGGAACAATTGGGATTTTCGCGATCTGCGCTTGTTGATTGAACATCTACCGTCGGGAGAGGAAAAGGTCACGATCACGCTGGTCGACTCGAGCAGCACGTTCGATATTATGTCGGAAGATGGGACCGTGCTCTTGCCAGGCATTGACAAGCATAACTGGCGCGGCAAATCCTGCGTTGTCGCCGGCGCCTCGGCCAGTTACGGAATCAATGGCCGCAGCGGCGGATTCTCTGTGCTCGACTCGCACAAAGTGTTGCTGCTTGATTACACCAAGCCGATCGCCAATGTCGTAGGAGCCGATGCGAGTGACCAATTCAGCGCCGCGGTGGCCCCGCGGCATGGCGGTCATTGCAACGTCCTCTTTATCGATGGCAGCGTAAACAGTTTCGATCCCAGCGAGATCGATCCAGCGGATCTTGCCATTCACGACTCCCTGTGGAAGCCCAAGGCTGATCGCCCCTTACGACCGCAATAAGCAGGGGTTCACGTTCGCGGCTGGCTCACTCAATCCGACGTGACAGATCGCTGGACAGCATGTGCGGATCTGCCGGGTCCGGCAGCGGGATGACAACAGTGACAATCGTTCCCCGTCCCGGTTCGGAATTGATTTCGGTCGTTCCTCCCAGAATCGAAGCGCGCTCACGCATGCTCGACAGTCCCACTGATCGCCCCCCAGACGTAAGCGATTCTCGTGTGTTGAAACCGCGTCCGTTGTCGCGAATTTGGACCGTCACGACATCCTCTCCTGCGGCAAGCTCCACATCGGCCGCCGTCGCCGCCGAATGCTTTACTATGTTCGCCAATGCCTCTTGGACGATTCGATAGACGGTTGTCTCTACGGTCTCCGGCAAGCGGCGCTCGACGGGGAGCGTGCTGTGATACCGTGCCGCAATTCCCTGCGTGCTGTTGCAGTCGCTAACCAGTCGCGCCAATGCCGGATCGAGCCCCAGGTCATCGAGGATCGTCGGTCGTAGGC